>NZ_JBFSTC010000011.1:0-84023 GCF_041466605.1 Vibrio sp. 10N.247.310.17
GAGTACCTGGCTACGAACCAGGCGGTCGGAGGTTCGAATCCTCCAGGGCGCACCACTATTTAGGGTTTTTACTAATCCTGATGTTGAATGTTTAGTTTTGCTTTATAGTCTTAACTGCTTTATTGCCTTAATTAACTGTTTAATATCGAAACCGTTGCGCCCTTAGCTCAGCTGGATAGAGTACCTGGCTACGAACCAGGCGGTCGGAGGTTCGAATCCTCCAGGGCGCACCACATTATTAGAGAAAGCCTCGTTTTTACGAGGCTTTTTTTATGTCCGCTATAAATTTGTTGCAACAATGTTAAATTTGTGGTGTTTTTAACTTGTTGTATTTAAAGTAATTCTTGATTGCTTCTTTGTTATTCCACCTTTCTCATATCAATTCTCAGAAAAGCCCCGTTTAAGTCACAGTTTAAATATCTAAAAATGACTCATTTGACAGATTTATGTGATCTGATAGGCGAATAATTAACCTTATGTGTGCGTTATCCGTAACAGAACCTTAAACAAAATTGACAAACTTTTACCAATCGAGATAATCCATGGGTCGGGATCACTATTCGCTGAAATCCTGTACGTATGTCAGGATGACGAAGAAAGGAAGCAACATGACTAATATTGGAAGCCTGCTAGGAGATGCGGCGACTCTAATGATAACGGGGATGTCCGTTGTCTTTATTTTCTTAACTATTCTAGTTTACCTCGTTCGGTTGATGTCAAAACTGGTACCAGAAGAAGTACCGGAGCCGATCGCAGCACCTAAAAAAATTCAAAAATCACAATCAAACCCTTCAGCTGTTAGTCCACAGGTAGTGGCAGCAATTTCGGCCGCGGTTCATCAATACCGTGCGTCTACTGCTAAGTAGCATTTAAAGGATTAAAAAGGAGTTTATGAGCATGTCTAAACCACTAGCTATCACAGATGTGGTACTTCGTGACGCGCACCAGTCACTATTTGCTACTCGTATGCATATCGAAGATATGCTGCCAATTGCGGCAGAACTGGATAAAGTCGGTTACTGGTCACTTGAGACTTGGGGCGGCGCAACGTTTGATTCGTGCATCCGTTTTCTTGGAGAAGATCCGTGGGAACGTTTACGAGAGCTGAAAAAAGCGATGCCCAACACACCAATGCAGATGCTACTGCGTGGTCAAAATTTATTGGGTTACCGTCACTACGCGGATGATGTAGTAGAAAAGTTTGTTGAACGTGCCCATAGTAACGGCATGGACGTATTCCGTATTTTTGATGCGATGAATGACGTACGTAACTTTGAAACCGCAGTGAAAGCAACGATTGATGTTGGCGGCCACGCTCAAGGTACGTTGTCTTACACAACCAGTCCGGTTCACAACTCAGATACGTGGGTTGATTTGGCTAAGCGCCTAGAGGATCTAGGTTGTCATTCACTATGCATCAAAGATATGTCAGGTTTATTAAAGCCTTATGAAGCGGAAGAGCTAATCACTCGCATCAAAGCGTCTTGTGATGTGCCTCTAGCGCTGCATAGCCACGCGACAACGGGTCTATCAACCGCTACAGCCGTTAAAGCTGTTGAAGCGGGTATTGATATTCTAGACACCGCAATCTCTTCTATGAGCTGTACTTACGGCCATACACCAACCGAAACGGTTGTTGCTATGCTAGAAGGCACAGAGCGCGACACGAATCTCAAACTAGACCAAATCGAACCAATCGCGGCTTACTTCCGTGATGTACGTAAAAAGTATGCGAAATGGGAAGGCCAGCTAAAAGGTGTCGATTCTCGAATCTTGATCGCTCAAGTTCCTGGCGGCATGTTAACCAACATGGAAGGCCAGCTTAAAGAGCAAGGCGCTGCCGATCGCATGGATGAAGTTCTAGAAGAGATCCCACGCGTACGTAAAGAGTTGGGTTACATTCCTTTGGTAACACCTACTTCTCAGATTGTCGGTACTCAAGCGGTTATCAACGTTCTAACGGGTGAGCGCTACAAGAGCATCACTAAAGAGACTGCGGGTCTACTGAAAGGCGAATACGGTCAAGCTCCTGCTGAGGTTGATGCTGAACTGCAAGCGAAAGTGTTAGATGGTGCTGAGCCAATCACGTGTCGTCCTGCTGATTTACTTAAGTCTGAAATGGATACGTTAACGACTGACCTTTTAGAAAAAGCGAAATCAGATGGTATTTCACTCGCTGAAGATACCGTTGATGATGTACTGACGTACGCACTATTCCCACAAGTGGGTCTTAAGTTCCTTAAAAACCGTCACAACCCTGAAGCGTTTGAACCTGCACCAACGGCTGAAGCTGCAACTTCTGTTGCGGTTGCACCACAACCTGCTGCTGGCGGCATTGAGAGCTACAGCGTGAAGGTTGATGGTCAAGTTTATGATGTTGAGGTTGGCCCTCAAGGTGAACTGACATCGGTATCTCCATCAGCGAAACCAGCACAAGCGGCTCAAGCAGCACCTGCTGCGGCTTCTGATGCAGAAGCGGTTCCAGCTCCGTTAGCGGGCAACATCTTTAAAGTCATCGTTCAGGCGGGTACTGAAGTGGCCGAAGGTGATGTTCTGCTGATCCTAGAAGCGATGAAAATGGAAACGGAAGTTCGAGCTGCTCGAAGTGGTATCGTTCAAGAATTGAATGTTAAAGAAGGCGATGCAGTTACTGTAGGCGCTCCACTACTAAGCTTAGCGTAAGGGAGTACCATGGAAGGATTGATGACCTTATGGTCTGAAACAGGGATTGCTAACTTTGAGTTCGGCCAGATCTGTATGATGTTGGTTGGTTGCTCACTGTTGTTTTTGGCAATTCGCAAAGGGTTTGAACCTTTACTGCTGTTACCTATTGGTTTTGGTGCTGTATTAGCCAATATTCCAAATGCTGGATTCACGGATCCCGGTGGTTTGCTTTACTACGTTTACTACATTGGTATTGAAACTGGCATTTTTCCACTGCTGATCTTTATGGGTGTTGGAGCTATGACGGACTTTGGTGCGTTGATTGCTAACCCTAAAACACTGTGGCTCGGGGCTGCTGCTCAGTTTGGTATATTCGCAACACTATTTGGCGCGATCTTGCTGAACTATGTACCAGGAATGGAGTTCTCAATGGCAGATGCTTCGTCAATTGCGATCATTGGTGGTGCCGATGGCCCAACCGCGATCTTTTTGGCTAGCAAGCTATCTCCTGATCTATTAGGTGCGATTGCGGTAGCGGCGTATAGCTACATGGCTTTAGTTCCTATTATTCAGCCACCAATCATGAAAGCGTTAACGTCTCCTGAAGAGCGCCAAATTAAGATGGCTCAACTTCGTCATGTAAGCAAAGCTGAGAAGATCCTTTTCCCGCTAGCTGTACTGCTGATGACGATTTTGTTCCTACCTTCAGCAACCCCTCTAGTAGGTATGTTCTGTTTGGGTAATTTAATGCGTGAAGCGGGTGTGGTTGATCGTCTTTCAAAAACAGCCCAAAACGAACTGATTAACGTTGTGACTATTTTCCTTGGCCTAGGTGTTGGCTCTAAGCTTCAAGCGGATACGTTCTTGAACTTAGAGACACTGGGTATTCTAGGTTTAGGCGCGGTGGCGTTTAGTATTGGTACGGCTGGTGGTGTATTGATGGCGAAGCTGCTGAACCGCTTCTCGAAAGAAGACATTAACCCACTGATTGGCGCCGCTGGTGTATCAGCGGTTCCGATGGCGGCTCGTGTTGTGAATAAGGTTGGACTTGAGGCAAACCCTCAGAACTTCCTGTTGATGCATGCGATGGGTCCGAACGTAGCGGGTGTACTTGGTAGTGCCGTTGCTGCGGGTATCCTATTAGCTCTCGTAGGTTAATGAGTTACTTGGCTATGCTGCTCGTTACGTTAATTGGTCGTCAATTTACGCATGAGCGGTTAACTTCGCCTTATTAAATGGTTTATAGTCAAAGGGATGCTTTCGCATCCCTTTCTTTTTATTAATTAGGGTGCTTACTCATCAGGGCTTCTATCAATCAAGGAAATGTGGAAATGGAAAATAAACAGATTGCGATTACTCAATTCGGCGGCGTCGAAAACCTCAGTATTCAAACCAGTACTATTCCTGAGCCTAAGGCCGGAGAAGTGGTGGTTAAAGTTTCCTTTTCAGGCGTTAATCCTATTGATGTGAAAACCCGTGCTGGCCTTGGTTGGGCGGCAGCACAAAACAAAGACAACCTTCCTTGGGTTCCTGGTTACGATATTTCAGGGCAAATTGTCACGCTAGGCGAACAGGCAGAGCGTTTTACTGTTGGTGATAACGTAGCCGGCTTTATTGGTTTTCCACTGCAAGGTGGCGGTTATAGCCAGTATGTGTGTGTTCCAGAGGTCGCATTAAGTATGGTCCCAGATTCGGTTGCGTTAGAAGCGGCTGCAGCTTTACCACTCGCTAGCCAGACCGCAGCACAAGCGCTTAACAAAGCGGAAGTGAAAGAGGGCGATCGCGTACTCATCTTAGCGGGTGCTGGCGGCGTTGGTCATCTTGCGGTTCAAATCGCAGTGGCTGCAAAAGCTGAGGTTTACACGACCTGCAGCGAGGCCAACCTTGATTACCTTGCTACGTTAGGCGCTCATGCGATTAACTATAAATTTGCGCCAGCATCGGAAAGAGTCTCTGATGTTGATGTACTGATTGATTTAGTGGGGGGTGATACCGCGCTTGATGCGTTGAAGTGTTTGAAAGATGGTGCGAGAGTGGTAACGGTGCCTACGCTGTCTGCTGAATTAATTTGCGAGAAAGCGACATTATTGGGTTTCACTGCTTCAGGTATGCTCGTTGAGCCAAATCCAGAGCAAATGGACACTATGCTTTACATGGTTAGCGTAGGATTGCTCAAAACAGAAATTCAAACTATCTACCCGTTAGATGAAGCACAGTCGGCGCATCTACAAGTAGAAACCGGACACACCAGAGGCAAGGTACTACTTAAAATGCAAGAAGGTTAATATGCAGTGCTAGAGTTCTTTAATTCTCTTTTTGAAAACATAGCGTTGTGGTTTTCTGACTCGGCGCTGTGGGTGCTCTTCATTAGTGGCTTCTTGAGTGCCACATTGTTACCAGGGGGCTCAGAAGCAAGCCTTGTGGCAGCATTGAGCTTAGAACAGTTCTCAACATCATCAATCATTCTTCTGGCGACACTCGGTAATACTTTAGGCGGGCTGACCAACTATTGGATTGGTTTGTGGCTGCCTAATCGAACTCAATCTGAAAAGCATGGTCATAAGGCTATGGCTTGGCTGAGCCGCTATGGCTATTGGACACTGTTATTCAGTTGGTTGCCGATCATTGGTGACCCTTTGTGCTTAGCCGCGGGTTGGTTAAGGATGAAATTTATTCCTAGCGTTATTTTGATAGCGATTGGCAAAGCCGCTCGCTACAGCTTACTTGCTGCTATCTACTTCGGTTTTTTCTAAGGAGAACCTATGAAAAAGGTTTTACTTGGTACATTTTCCCTTATCGCCATTGCAGGCTGTTCTTACAATGTACCTAGCTCTACACCCTTCTTTTCCTCGTTACCTGAAGGTGTCACTCTGTTAGAAGAGGTTAAGCCTTCTAAAGATAAAGTGGTGATCCCTTACACCAAATATCAGCTTGAAAACGGCCTGACAGTTATTCTTTCCCCTGATGATTCTGATCCTCTTGTACATGTGGATGTTACCTATCATGTCGGCTCAGCTCGTGAAGAAATAGGCAAATCGGGCTTTGCTCATTTCTTCGAACACATGATGTTCCAAGGCTCTGAGAACGTCGGTGACCAGCAGCACTTTAAGATCATTACCGAGGCGGGTGGCTCGTTAAACGGCACGACTAACCGTGATCGTACTAACTATTTTGAAACCGTTCCATCTAACCAACTTGAGAAAATGTTGTGGTTAGAATCAGACCGAATGGGTTTTTTATTGGATGCGGTTTCTCAGAAGAAATTCGAAGTTCAAAGAGGCACGGTTAAAAACGAACGTGCTCAAAGTTATGAAAACCGTCCTTATGGCTTGATGTGGGAACGCATGGGTGAAGCGCTTTACCCTGAAGGTCATCCTTACTCATGGCAACCAATCGGTTATGTGGAAGATCTAGACCGTGTTGATGTGAATGACCTTAAGGCGTTCTTCCTACGTTGGTACGGCCCAAATAATGCGGTACTGACTATCGGTGGTGATATCGACGTTGATGACACGCTAGAGTGGGTTAATCAGTACTTTGGACCAATCCCTCAAGGTCCGGAAGTTAAGGCTGCTGAGAAGCAACCAGCTGTTCTAACAGAAGATAAGTACATCACGTTAGAAGACAACGTTCGTCAGCCGATGGTGCTTGTTGGTTGGCCAACAACCTACCGCGGTGAAGATACGCAAGCTTCACTGAATGCGCTGTCTAACGTGTTAGGTTCAGGGACCAACAGTTATCTGTACCAAAACCTCGTAAAAACGCAAAAAGCGGTGAGTGCAGGCTCTTTCCACGATTGTGCTGAGCTCGCTTGTACTATGTATGTCTATGCGATGGGTGACTCAGGTGAAAAGGGGGATTTGACGGTTCTTAATAAAGAACTGATGGAAACCCTAGAACAATTTTCGAAAGGCGGTGTGGAACAAGATCGTCTAGATCAAATTACCGGCATGGCTGAAGCGAATGCGGTGTTTGCACTGCAAAGTGTTAGAGGCAAGGTTTCACAGCTCGCGTCAAATCAAACCTTCTATGGCCAGCCTGATCGTATTGAATCAAAACTCGATCAAATCCGATCTGTTACCCCTGAAAGCGTAAGCAAGGCGTACCGAGATTTTATCGAAGGTAAGCACAAGGTTACCTTGAGTGTGGTTCCTAAGAAAAAACTCGACTTAGCGGTTCGCGAGGCTACATTTAGCACTCCTGCTCGTACCCTTCCTGAATACAGCAAAGTGACAGAAGAACAATTGGATTTCAGAAAGGCACCGAACACATTTGATCGCAGCGTGATGCCTGAAGTGAACTTTGGTGTTGAAGCGACCATGCCTGAGCTGTATCGCATGCATTTTGCTAATGGTACTGACTTGATTGGTACTGTGACTAGCGAAACGCCGACAGTGCAGCTACAAATTCAACTCCCTGCGGGTGAGCGCTATGTTGGTAAAGGTCAAGAGGGTTTGGCGAACCTAACTGCATCGATGATGGAAGAAGGTTCGACTAAACGAACGGTTGAAGAGTTACAGGCCACCTTAGATAAGCTTGGTAGTAGCGTTAGCATTAGTGCTGGCAGCTATACCACAGATATTTCGGTCTCGACGTTAGAGAAAAACCTGCCTCAAACCTTAGCGATCGTGCAAGAAGTTCTATTTGAGCCTAAGTTTGATGTTCAAGATTTCGAACGCGTTAAGAGTCAGATGTTAGAAGGCGTAGTGTATCAGCATCAACAACCGAGCTGGATGGCTTCTCAAGCAACCCGAGAGGTGTTGTTCGGTAGCAGTATTTTTGGTCGAGCGAGTGATGGCACCAAGGATTCTCTAGAATCGTTAACTCTAGACGATGTAAAACTGTTTTACAGTCAGCACTATACTCCTGAGGGAGCTAATATTGTTATTGTAGGGGACATCACGAAGGAGGAGGTTGGAAAGCAGCTTCAGTTCTTTGAAGAATGGCAAGGTGACGCTGCACCACTCACTCGTCCACAGATCATCAAGGAGCTTTCGGGCCAGAACTTGTACTTAGTGGATAAGCCGGGAGCACCACAAAGTATTGTACGCTTAGTTCGTAAAGGGTTACCGTTTGATGCGACCGGTGAATTGTATTTAAGTCAATTGGCTAACTTTAATTTAGCCGGTAACTTCAATAGCCGCATCAACCAGAACCTGCGTGAAGACAAAGCCTACACTTACGGTGCAAGCGGTTACTTTGCGAGTACGCGTGAAACTGGTGCGGTAGTGTTTAGTGCTCAAGTTAGAGCCAATGCGACGGTTCCATCAATTCAAGAGTTTATTGCTGAGCTAAATGAATTTAGTCAGAGTGGATTAACTGACGAAGAGGTGAAATTTATGCGCCTTGCCGTCGGTCAACAAGATGCGCTTAAATACGAAACACCAAGTCAAAAGGCTGGATTGTTGAGTAATATTGTTACGCTGAGCCTTGATGAAGACTACCTACAGCAGCGCAACCAGATAGTAGAAACGGTTTCAAAAGAGACTTTAAATGAGCTCTCGAAGAAATGGTTTGACCCGAATGATTATCAAATAATTGTTGTTGGTGACGCGACTTCGCTGCGCCCTCAATTAGAAAAGTTAGATATTCCAATAGAAGAGCTTGAAATCATTCGTTAGAGTACACATTAAAGGGGGAGGGAAGAGATTCTACTTTTCTCCTCCAACCTAATTTATGATAGTTCTAATAAGAACAATATAAGATAAGTGAACAGAATTTTGACTGATTTTGCTGCGCGACTAAAGCAAGTTGCAACCAACCCTAAGACCTTCTCTCAATTTGGTCGTGGTGTTGAAAGGGAAACATTGCGCTACACGGAAGATGGGCATCTTGCTACTGGGCCGCACCCTAAGGCTTTAGGATCTGCGTTGATGAACGAATGGGTAACGACCGATTTCTCTGAGTCGCTACTGGAGTTTATCACGCCTGTTTCTAACGACGTTCCGACGCTTTTGAATCAGTTGTCTGATATCCATCACTTCACTCAAACCAAGTTAGACGGCGAAAAGCTGTGGCCACTCTCTATGCCTTGTTATGTGGGGAGTGAAGATTACATTCAGCTTGCGCAATACGGTACTTCTAACAACGGTAAGATGAAGACGCTATATCGTGAAGGCCTAAAGCGTCGCTACGGTAGTCTGATGCAGATTATTTCGGGTGTTCACTTCAACTTCTCTTTCCCAGAAAGCTTTTGGGACAGTCTGTTTGGAGAGCAAACCGAAGAAGCGCGTTGCGAAGCTAAATCAGATGCGTACTTCGGTTTGATTCGTAATTACTACCGCTTTGGTTGGTTAATCCCATACTTCTTCGGTGCTTCACCTGCGCTATGTTCTTCTTTTATCAAAGGAAGAGAAACCAACCTACCTTTTGAAAAGGTTGGAGAAACACTGTATCTACCCAAAGCAACGGCATTGCGCTTAAGTGACCTTGGTTACACCAACAGTGCGCAAAGTGTACTGAAGATTGGCTTCAACAGCCTAGACCAATACCTTGAAGGTTTGAATCAAGCGATTCGCACACCATCAGAAGAATTCGCTGAGATTGGCACTAAGGTTGATGGGGAATACCGTCAACTAAATAGCAACGTACTGCAAATTGAGAATGAGCTTTATGCTCCAATCCGTCCTAAGCGTGTGGCGAAAAGTGGCGAGAAACCATCTGAAGCACTGGCTCGTGCTGGCGTTGAGTACATCGAGGTTCGCTCTTTAGACGTAAACCCATTCAGTTCAATTGGCATCAATGAACAGCAAGTTCGCTTCTTAGATTTATTCCTAACGTGGAGCGTGTTATCAGACTCTGCTGAGATGGATAACTGCGAACTTGAATGCTGGCGCGATAACTGGAACAAGGTGATCTTAGAAGGTCGTCAGGTTGGTTTAGAGCTCAAGATTGGTTGTGATGGAGAAAGACTGTCTCTGCAAGACTGGGCTAAAAATGTATTCAAAGATCTTCGAGTTATCGCTGAGTTGATGGATGCTGAGCAAGGTGGTCGTGCATACCAAGAAACGTGCGATACGCTTGAAGCCTGGATTGATAACCCTGAGTTGACCATTTCTGGCCAGTTATTAGAAGAGACCAAGAAATTGGGTGGTTTGGGTAAAGTGGGTTGTGCGTTAGGAAAAACGTATGCTCAACAACACAAGGCACACCAATATAAAGTTTATTCTGCTGAGTTAATGGAAGCGGAAGTTCAACGCTCTGTCATTGCTCAACAGCAAAGTGAAGAAGCGAGCACTCAAGATTTTGATAGTTTCTTAACGGACTATTTTTCATATTTAAAAGCATAGCGAGACTTTGGTGGAAAGGAAGCAAGCCTTATTAGGTCAGTCTACTCATGTGGGTGGAAAATGGTTACCAGTCGTGACTGTTGGTATTGTCTCTAGCCTATTGGTTGGATGTGCGACGCCTCCTCCTAAGCAGCAAAATAATATATGCAGCATCTTCAGAGAGCACCCTTCTTGGTATGAAGATGCGGTCGATATGCAAGATGAGTGGGGCACACCGATTAACGTCGCGATGGCTTTTGTTAAACAAGAGAGCAGCTTTCGACATGATGCGCGTCCACCAAAAGATTATATTCTTGGCTTTATACCGTGGGGAAGAGTCAGTAGTGCCTATGGCTATGCACAAGCTCAAGACCCTGCTTGGGAAGACTTTCAAAAAGCGACCAATAATGGTGGTTCGAGAACCAATTTTGATGATGCATTAATGTTCATTGGTTGGTACACCAGCGAGACGCGCCGTCAGTTAGGAATCTCATTATGGGACCCGTATAACCAATATCTGGCTTATCATGAAGGCCGTGGTGGCTATAAGCGCAAATCATACAACAGCAAACCATCGTTGATTAAGGTGGCTCGCAAAGTCGAACAGCAAGCAAAAGATTATGGATGGCAACTTAAACAGTGCCGAAAAGAACTAGAAGACAATCGAAGTTGGTTTTTTTAAAGCCAATCGTCATGGAGAATAGCAATGCCTTTATTAGATAGTTTTACTGTTGATCACACGCGCATGAACGCACCTGCAGTTCGTGTTGCTAAAACAATGCAAACCCCAAAAGGGGATACCATTACGGTATTTGACCTGCGTTTTACTGCGCCAAACAAAGATATCCTATCTGAGAGAGGTATTCATACTCTCGAGCACCTATACGCTGGGTTCATGCGTGCTCACCTCAATGGCTCTGCGGTTGAAATCATTGATATATCGCCTATGGGGTGTCGTACCGGTTTCTATATGAGTTTGATTGGTACGCCTTCAGAGCAGCAAGTGGCTGAAGCTTGGTTAGCGGCTATGCAAGACGTACTGAAAGTTGAGAACCAGAATAAGATCCCTGAGTTGAACGAATACCAGTGTGGTACTGCGGCAATGCATTCCTTAGATGAAGCTAAAGAGATTGCGAATGCAATCATCGCTACCGGTATTTCAGTAAACAAAAATGATGAACTGGCATTGCCAGAGTCGATGCTTCAAGAGCTTAAAATCGACTAATCATTTTTGGTTCACATTGAATGCGTTTCACTCTAGATACATTTTGCACTAGAGAGTGAGCGAGCTAGATACAAAAAGAGCTAGATACTAAAAGGCCCGGTTCAATGAACCGGGCCTTTTGTTGTAGAGGGACTTAGTTGGTAACTCAGTGGGTTACTCTCATATAATGAGTCGCCTCTATCCGTTTACGATCTGCGGAAACACACGCACCAGCTTGATGCGATTCTCTTCGAGCTCAACAATTTCCATTGGATGGCTGGCAACCTGAACACTCAGGTGACTCTCTGGAATATCTTCAAGATGCTCCAGTATCAAACCATTAAGTGTTCTTGGTCCATCGGTAGGCAGTGCCCACTGCAAACCTTTGTTGATATCTCGGATATTAGCGCTGCCTTCAATCAAGAAGCTACCATCGCTTTGTGGTGTGATCTCTTCAGATAAACTTGGTGCGATTGAAGTCGTAAATTCGCCCACGATCTCTTCGAGAATATCTTCGAGGGTAACCAAACCGTTAATATCGCCATACTCATCAACAATCAAACCGATACGCTGTTTGTTGCGTTGGAATTTAAGCAGTTGGGTGTTAAGCGGTGTCGCTTCCGGAATAAAGTAGATCTCATCTGCAGCACGCAGCAGGGTCTCTTTATTGAATTCGTTCTTTTCGAGCATCAAGCGATAAGCTTCACGTAGCCTCAGCATGCCAACCACTTCATCTATCTGATCACGGTACAACACGATGCGACCATGAGGTGAATGAGTGAGCTGACGCACGATCGATTTCCAATCATCAGTGATGTCGATGCCGGTGATCTCGTTACGTGGCACCATTATGTCATTCACGGTGACGTGTTCTAAATCGAGAATAGACACCAACATATCTTGGTGACGCTGTGGTATTAGGCTACCCGCTTCATTTACTACGGTTCTGAGTTCTTCTGAGCTTAGATGATCGGTTGCATCATGGTTAGCTTTAACGCCTAAGATACGAATGAAGCCATTGGTAATAAAGTTGACCAAGATAACCAATGGAGATAGCACCTTCATCAGTATTATTAATAGAATGCTGCTGGCGTAAGAAACTCGTTCAGGGAAAAGAGAAGCAATGGTTTTTGGTGTAACCTCAGCAAACACGAGGATCACCAGGGTCAGGGCTCCGGTTGCGATTGCAACACCGATATCTCCGTAGATACGCATACCAAGAATAGTCGCGATCGCGGATGCAAGAATATTGACGAGATTGTTGCCGATGAGAATAAGGCCAATCAATCTGTCTGGGCGACTTAGAAGTTTTTCTACGCGTTTGGCACCTTTATGACCCGTATTGGCCAAGTGCTTTAAACGGTAGCGGTTCAAGGACATCATGCCCGTTTCGGAACCAGAGAAATAACCAGAAATTACAATGAGACACGCGAGTAGCGCAAATAAGATACCCGTTGATATGTCGTCCAAAACTATTCTTTTCCTTTTTTTTGTATCTTGATTAATTTATGACCGAACATGGTCGAGATGTCAATTGAATGTATCGTACTCAATATTTTAAAGGCAAGGTGTGTGAGACCTTGCCTTCATTATACTGACTAATTCAGGATTATTTCCTGAACGAAGCGGCTACCGAAGTAAGCTAATGTGAGCATGGTGGCACCCGCAAGGGCAAACCATGTGACTTTTTGCCCACGCCAACCTTTCTGATAGTGACCCCAAAGAAGGATGGAATAGATAACCCAAGCTATAAAAGACAATACCGCTTTATGTGCTTTACCTTGAGCAAACATATCTTGTACGAAGATAAGTCCAGTTAATAAAGTACCTGTTAACAAACCATTACCGATTAAAATGATCTTGAAAAGCTGTCTTTCCACCATCATTAAAGGAGGTAGGTTAGGGTTTATCACTAAGGCTTTTTTCTTTTTAAGTTTGTGATCTAGCCACGCGAGTTGCATAGCGTATAGCGCACCGATGGTAAGTGTCGCGTATGAGAACAGAGCTAAAGATATGTGTAGCAACAGCTTCGGGTCATTCTCTAAGTGTTTGATGAAGGTACTAGGAAGAAAAGTGGCAGCCATTAGATTTAGAGCAGCGAAGCTATAAACAACCGGCAAGATGAACCACAAACGGGTTTTGAGCATAGCACCGCTCATGACCACAGATATGATTAAACTGATTAAAGAAGCAACGTTTAAGATACTGAGGTTTTGACCACTGGCATTAAAGATTAAATCGCCAAGCAACCAAGCATGGAAAACTAAAGCAAGTAATGCGCTGATAAACACCGTTTTTACACGGATTCCTGTTTGGTGCACGAGACCTGGAATGATCGTGAAAATCGCCATTGTATAAAGAAAGGCTGCTGCGATCGCAATAAGACTGTCCATGGTATCCATTTAAATGATTACTAATTGGCGAATTATACCTCGCATCGCTCTTTGGGGCTATGGTGAACCTCATTCAATTCCAAGTGAATAATGTCTCACATCACATGCGTGGATGATTAACGCTCCACAACGGGTATGACTCTAATCCGCGCTAATGTATACTCACAGTAATAGTCGCAGTTTTGAGCGAAGAGAAAACTATGTTTGATAATTTAACGGATCGTCTATCCAAAACGCTGAAAAACATCAGCGGTAAAGGTCGCCTGACCGAAGACAATATTAAAGAGACGCTGCGTGAAGTACGTATGGCGCTACTTGAAGCCGACGTTGCACTGCCAGTTGTCCGCGATTTTGTTAAGCGCGTAAAAGAAGGCGCTGTAGGTGTTGAGGTTTCTAAATCTCTCACCCCGGGTCAAGAATTCATTAAGATCGTTCAAGCTGAACTTGAAGCTGTGATGGGGGAGTCTAACGAGGCTCTTGACCTGGCAGCACAACCGCCAGCCGTTATCTTAATGGCGGGTCTACAAGGTGCGGGTAAAACCACATCGGTAGGTAAGCTATCTAAGCTCCTGACTGAGCGTGATAAGAAGAAAGTTTTGGTTGTGTCTGCCGACGTTTACCGTCCAGCCGCGATCAAACAGCTCGAAACCTTAGCAAGCGATGTTGGTGTCGACTTCTTCCCATCTTCAGCTGACCAAAAGCCTCTTGATATTGCAAACGCTGCAATCGACCACGCGAAGAAGAAATTCTACGACGTGCTAATTGTCGATACTGCCGGTCGTTTGGCTATCGATGAAGAGATGATGGGTGAAATCAAAGAGCTTCATACTGCCATTAAACCAGTAGAGACGCTGTTCGTTGTTGATGCTATGACAGGTCAAGATGCTGCGAATACTGCAAAAGCCTTTGGCGATACGCTACCACTAACTGGTGTTATCTTAACGAAAGTGGATGGTGACGCGCGTGGTGGTGCTGCACTGTCTGTTCGTCACATCACAGGTAAGCCGATTAAATTCTTAGGTGTTGGTGAAAAGACTGACGCATTAGAACCATTCCACCCAGATCGTGTTGCTTCTCGTATCCTTGGTATGGGCGACGTACTGTCTCTTATTGAAGACCTACAGAAAAACGTTGATACCGAGAAAGCAGAGAAACTGGCTAAGAAGTTCAAAGAGAAGAAAGGCTTTGACCTTGAAGACTTCCGTGAGCAACTTGGTCAGATGAAAAACATGGGCGGCATGATGGGCATGATGGATAAGCTTCCAGGCATGTCTCAGCTACCAGACAACGTTAAAGATAAAGTTGATGACAAGATGTTCAAGCAAATGGAAGCGATCATCAACTCTATGACAATGAAAGAGCGTCAGCGCCCAGACCTAATCAAAGGCTCACGCAAAAAGCGTATTGCTGCAGGTTCTGGTACGCAAGTACAAGATGTAAACCGTATGCTTAAACAGTTCACTCAAATGCAGAAGATGATGAAGAAAATGCAGAAAGGTGGAATGAAAGGCATGATGCGCAACATGCAAGGCATGATGGGCGGCGGTGGAGGTATGGGCGGAATGGGTGGTGGTTTTAACCCGTTTGGCCGATAATCTACAAATGTAAGCTTTAGCTACGTTACTTTTCATAGTGTTAGCCGTGTCACAGAAAGTGAACGGTGGCTATGTTGGTGAAAAAATAGCTAAAGCCCTTGCATTGCCCCGGAATAAGAGTAAAATTCCGGGGCTTTAATTTGGCACGAGACCCCAAGCTATTTACTTATACTTGGGGTTAATTATTTTATTAAGAAAGCAAAGAGGACGACATGGTAACCATTCGTTTGGCACGTCACGGTGCAAAGAAGCGCCCATTTTATCAAATCGTAGTTGCGGATAGCCGTAACTCTGTAACTGGCCGTTTCATCGAGAAAGTAGGTTTCTTTAACCCTACTGCTCAAGGTCAAGAAGAAGGTCTACGTCTAGACCTAGATCGTGTTAACCACTGGGTTGGTCAAGGCGCATCTCTATCTGACCGCGTAGCTAAGCTAGTTAAAGACGCTCAAAAAGCGGCTTAATTCTTTTTTAAAAAGAGAAATAGCTTATGTCGATGAAGGGTAAAGAAACGATGAGCGAGCAAAACGAAAGAATTGTTATGGGTAAACTTGGGTCTACCTATGGTATTCGTGGCTGGCTTAAAGTGTTCTCCTACACAGACAATGCTGAAAGCATATTTGATTACAGTCCTTGGTATTTAAAGCTAAAGGGCGAGTGGGTTGAGTATAAAGTTGAAAGCTGGAAACGTCATGGTCAAGGCTATGTATGTAAGCTAGCGGGATTAGATGTACGTGAAGACGCGCAACTGATGACCAATTTTGAAATTGCTATTGACCCTGCTTCATTACCTGAATTGTCAGAAGATGAATTCTACTGGCGCGAATTGTTCGGTATGCAAGTTTTTACCACTAAAGGTTACAACCTTGGTGAGGTCACTGACCTATTAGAAACTGGCTCGAACGATGTTCTAGTAATCAAAGCAAATCTTAAAGATGCTTTTGGCCAAAAGGAACGGTTAATCCCGTACCTTGAAGAGCAAGTGATCAAGAAAGTTGATCGCGAAGCTCGCCGGATCGAAGTTGACTGGGATCCTGGATTCTAACTCCAAATTACAGAGCGAGAGAACACATGTGGGTTGGCATTATTAGCCTTTTTCCTGAAATGTTCCGTTCTGTTACTGATTTTGGAGTAACAGGTCAAGCGGTTAAAAAAGGTCTTTTATCTATTGAGACATGGAATCCTCGCGATTTCACTCATGATAAACATCGCACTGTTGATGACAGACCTTACGGTGGTGGTCCTGGCATGTTAATGATGGTTCAGCCTTTGCGCGATGCTATCCAAACAGCCAAGCAAGCAGCACCGGGAAAGACGAAAGTAATCTATCTTTCACCTCAAGGTCGTAAACTCGACCAGAAAGGTGTTGAAGAGTTGGCAACAAACGAGAACTTGCTTCTTATTTGTGGCCGCTATGAAGGGGTAGATGAGCGCATTATTCAATCTGAAGTCGACGAAGAATGGTCGATTGGCGATTTTGTGATGACGGGTGGCGAACTGCCAGCCATGACGTTGATTGATTCAGTCTCTCGGTTTGTTCCGGGTGTACTTGGAGATTTCGCATCAGCAGAAGAAGATTCTTTTGCAAATGGTTTGCTAGATTGTCCCCATTATACGCGCCCTGAGGTGCTAGACGATAAAGATGTGCCATCGGTACTCAAGTCTGGAAACCATAAGGACATTCGTCGCTGGCGATTGAAACAATCGTTGGGCCGAACTTGGCTAAGAAGACCAGAACTCCTGGAAAACCTAGCTCTGACTGACGAACAGGAACAATTACTGGCTGAATTCATTAAAGAGCAACGCTCTTAACGAAAAGCAAGCAGTAACCTATTAAATTTAGTATCAGTTTATTCTAGGAATTTATACAAATGAGCAACATCATCAAGGCTCTTGAAGAAGAGCAACTAAAATCAGACCTTCCTAAATTCGCACCAGGTGACACTGTTGTAGTTAAGGTTAAGGTAAAAGAAGGTGACCGTGAGCGTCTACAGGCTTTCGAAGGCGTTGTAATCGCTATTCGTAACCGTGGTCTACACTCTGCATTCACAGTTCGTAAGATCTCGAACGGTGAAGGCGTAGAGCGTGCGTTCCAAACTCACTCTCCAATGGTTGATAGCATCGAAGTTAAACGCCGTGGTGCAGTACGTCGTGCCAAGTTGTACTACCTACGTGAGCGTTCTGGTAAGTCAGCTCGTATTAAAGAGAAGCTTACTAAGAAGTAATTCTTTTTGCATTCTATCGATAAAAGCGGAGCCATTTGGCTCCGCTTTTTTGTGTCTGCTATTTAGAGTCTCACAGGTAAGAGATCCCCAACTTGCTCGTTCCTCACTCTGAGGATGACGAATGACAAGCCTTGATACCGTGATAGGCTGTCGAACCGCTGAGGGAGTTTTTGAATCAACCAGAGCTGTCATTCCCTAGACTGACGAAGGAAGGAGTAGGGAATCCCCATTAGTGCCGTGTTATAGGCAATAAAAAAGGATTGCCGTAAAACGCCAACCCTTCAAAATTTACTCGCTACTCGCTACTCGCTACTCGCTACTCGCTACTCGCTACTCGCTACTCGCGCCTAGTGTGGGTCTTCCGACCAACCATCGCTATCCGACATGTCTGGAGCACCAGCGATGCTGTTCTCTTCGTCAGCCCATTCCCCGAAATCAATCATCTGACATTGCTTGCTGCAAAACGGGCGGTGCGGGCTTTGTTCGCCCCATTCAACGTCAGTGTTACATTGAGGGCATTTAACGATGGTGATTTTCTTCGACATAGTGATTCTTAATTTGAAGGTGTAATAATAGTGAGTTTAGGCTCGAGTGAGGACTCAAGCCAAACAATAAAGGAAATGAATTAGCTGCAGATAGCCAACTCAAATTCAATATCTTGAGTACAGGCTTGCCCAGTTTCAAAGCTCATAAATTTAATAGCGAAACGGTTTTTATGTCCCGAGATCATCGGGTAGGCACCGTACTGCATTGGAATTGAAAGGCGAAGGATATTCGCTTCATCAGCATCGCTTTGGAAGAAACCTGTACGAGCGATCTGATCCTTAAAGTGACCAGTCTCTCTGGTGAGCTTCAACCATAGTGTTAGTGCTTCATACAGAGGCTGTAGGCTATCCATCCATGTCTCAGCATCTCTAACTCTCTTATCAAGAGGAAGATGAAGCCAATAATGTAGAGCCGGTAAATCAAAGCAACATGAGCCACCTGGCAAGTTAAAGCGTTGACGAATGGCGCTAAGGAAGCGGTCCTCTTTTAATGATTGCCCAAAACGTTCCGCCTGCATCAGTTCACGATAGATATGACTAATATCATTGAGCAATGATGTCAGCATCTCTTGATCGACACCTTCAACATCTAACCAACTTTTATAGGTTACACGCTGTTTCTCAATATCTTTTGCGAGTTCGCTCTTAAGTTGTATCTGTTCGAATATTTCAATCAGATCAAAGATAGAACGGAAAAAGAGTTGATACTGTTGAGCATCGGAAAATGCAGAAGATAAGTGTAACTGCCTCAAGAGTGATTCAACTCTTAAGTAGATGCGTGTTTTCTCATTTAGAGGATGTTCAAATTTATGGGTGATCATCGAGCAAACCTTCATTCAACATTGTTCTATTCTGACCCATCTACTGCACTGATTGCCAGATACTTTTGATGTAAATCTGTGATTTGAGGCAAAAGTTCTTGGTTTTTAGTATGGTTTTTAATCACGTCATCTGCAACTGCTAAGCGCTGTTCTCTTGATGCCTGTGATTTTAAAATTGATTTAACTTGTTCCCTAGAAACATTATCGCGACTCATCGTACGTTCTATTTGCACTTCTACCGGCACATCAACGATTAATACGCGATCGGTCATGCCTTGCATTTGGTTTTCAACCAATAGCGGTGCGACTAATAAACCATATGGGGATGTGATTTTAGACAGGTCACTGTCAATTTTGTCGCGGATCATAGGGTGAAGCAGTTCATTGAGCCATTGTTTCTCTGTGGGATCAGAAAAGATCACTTCGCGCAGTTTAGCTCGGTTTAGCGCCCCATCTTCGAGCAATACCTCTTCACCAAAATGAGTCGCAATCTGTTTTAGACCTTCACTGCCCAACGCCACCACTTCACGTGCCACGATATCAGCATCGACAATATCAATGTGAAAATGTTCGCTGAAGAGATTAGCTACCGTCGTTTTACCACTGGCGATCCCACCGCTTAATCCGATAATGATTGCCATGATTAAATCCCTAGTACAGAAGTGAAATACCAACCCATGATGTCATTGCCCCACATCAAACTTACCCAACCCGCAATCGCCAGGTAAGGTCCAAATGGGAACGCTTTATCTATGCCTTGCTGTTTCAAGCGAAGTTGAATCAAGCCGAAAACCAAACCAACCAGCGACGACAAAAGAATGATCATTGGTAGGTGTTGCCAGCCAAGCCATGCACCTAATGCGGCTAGGAGTTTGAAGTCTCCATATCCCATGCCTTCTTTGCCTGTTAGTAGCTTGAACAACCAATAAACAGACCACAAAGCTAGGTAGCCGGCCATTGCGCCAACTACGGAATCTTGAAGCGATACTGGGCTGATGTTAAACAGTGCTAACGCGATACCAGACCAAACCAAAGGTAAGGTGATTTGATCAGGTAACAGCATGGTATCTAGGTCGATAAAGGTTGCGGCAATCAATGCAAAGGTGAAAAAAATCAAAGCAATGGCGTAGTAACTGAAACCAAAGTGGCTAGCCACTACGGTGCATAGTATTGCAGTCAGCAGTTCGACCAATGGATAGCGAGCACTGATTGGGTTAGCACAGCTATGACACTTCCCTTTTAAGAACAACCAGCTTAATACTGGAACATTGTCGACGATTCTTAATTGGGTTTTACATTTAGGGCAAGCCGAACGAGGGATACTGAGATTGAACTTCCCCTCTGGCGCAGGAATTTTATACTGAGAGAAATACTCCGAGCACTCTTGTTGCCACTCTCGTTCCATCATAATCGGTAAACGGTGTATGACTACGTTGAGGAAACTGCCAATAAGAAGGCTAAAAATGAAAGCTAATACGGGGAATAGCCAAGGATAGTAGTGAAATACTTCCATAGTGTCCTTTACCACTTAATCAATACAAGCAGTGGTTCTCTGCTTGAGGGGTGTTTGGTTGCTTTGAGCTATCCTAACACACTCATAAGATTAAAGATCGGTAAGTACATCGCGACAACAAGCCCACCAATAGCGGTGCCTAAAAATACGATGATCAGTGGCTCTAGAATCTTACCTAAATTATCGACGGTGTTGTCGACTTCAAATTCATAAATAGATGCGATTTTATTGAGCATGTCATCAAGGTTACCGGACTCTTCTCCTATCATGACCATCTGTAAAACCATCTCAGGAAAAGCATCGGTATTGCGCATCGCGATATACATCGGCATGCCAGCGGCAGTTTCACGGTGAACCTCGATGATGGCCGATTCATAATGCAGGTTACCTGCGGTTTTGGCTGTGGTCTTCAGGCTGGTTAAAATAGGAATCCCTGAACTAAAACTGGTTGATAAGGTTCGGCTGAATTTGGCGATTGAGGCTTTGGCCAATACTCCGCCAAGAATAGGGAATCGCAAACCTAGACGGCTGAATGATAAACGAATGGAATAAGACCGTTGACGCAGTTGGTAGGTAAATAATGTGACTAACCCTATGCCAACGGCAGCATAAAGACTGTAAGCCTGTACCCAATGCGAAAGGGAGAGTACTTGTTGAGTAAACCAAGGGAGATCTGCCCCGAAGCCTGAAAACATCGATTCAAATTCAGGAATGACCATGGTGAGCATTAAGTAAGAGACAGTCAAAGCGACAGCGACCACCATTGTGGGGTAAATCAGTGCTTTTATGACCTTAGACTTTAGCTGCTCACTCTTTTCTCTATAGGTTGCTAAGCGCTCAAAGACTTGCGCTAGGTTTCCGGAAAGCTCGCCAGTAGCGACCAAGTCGGTGTACAGGTCGTCAAAGTGAGAGCTTGCCGTCCGCATCGCTTTTGATATAGGGGTTCCCGCTTCGACACCTCGACAGATGTGCAATAGAATTGATTTCATTTCAGCTTTACGGTGATTGTCTGACACTAGCTTAATGGCCTGAACGATAGGCACGCCAGTGGCAAGCATGGTCGCAAGTTGTCGAGTCAAAATGGTGATGTCTTTGGCTTTGACTCGATGTGTTAAACGAGTGACTGCTGAGATACTTTTCTTTTTGATTTTCTTAATCTGAATATGCTGCTCTTTGAGCTTTTCTCGTACTTCTAATTCGGCTAGAGCCAAGGTTTGCCCTGACACCTTTTTGCCTGAGCTATTTATGCCTTTCCAGTGGTAGTTTTTTAATTGTGACTGCAGTTTAGTGCTCATGAGTGCTCCGATGGATTATAGATACAGAACACGTTGCAGTTCTTGATAGCTAGTGGTG
The DNA here is from genome assembly GCF_041466605.1 of Vibrio sp. 10N.247.310.17. Classification (NCBI taxonomy): domain Bacteria; kingdom Pseudomonadati; phylum Pseudomonadota; class Gammaproteobacteria; order Vibrionales; family Vibrionaceae; genus Vibrio; species Vibrio sp. 10N.247.310.17. Next base: position 21,579 of record NZ_JBFSTC010000011.1, read on the forward strand.
CCTTCAAGCAACTTATCGATACCGGATTCTTGCAGTGTTCTCATTCCTTCTCTACGCGCGAGATCTTCAATCTCTAACGCGTTAGGTTTATTAATCAGACTATTTTTTAGTTTGTCGGTAAACGGCATCACTTCGTAGATACCCACTCGACCGGAGTAACCCTGATTACACTCATTGCATCCTTGTGGGGTGGCTTTGTAGATATTTTGGCTGTTAGGAATAGAGTGACGTAGAAATATGTCCGGCGAGTTGTCAGCTGTTTTACAGTGGTTGCACAGTCGCCTTGCCAGTCGCTGCGCGATAATCAGGCTTAATGACGAGGCGAGGTTAAATGGTTCAATCCCCATATGGGCGAGTCGAGTCACGGTTTCCGAAGCTGAGTTAGTATGGAGTGTCGAGAGGACTAAGTGACCCGTTTGCGACGCTTTGATCGCGATCTCTGCGGTTTCTAAATCACGGATCTCACCGACCATCACTACATCAGGGTCTTGTCGCAAGAACGATCGTAGTGCTTCGGCAAACCCAAAACCGATCTTTGGCGTCACCTGTACCTGATTGATACCACACAGGTTGATCTCCACCGGATCTTCAGCTGTTGAGATATTACGCTCTGAGGTGTTAAGCATGCGAAGTCCAGTGTAAAGAGATACCGTTTTGCCACTGCCTGTGGGCCCAGTCATTAAGATCATCCCTTGGGGGCGTTTTAGGGCATTGAGATAGAGCGCTTTTTGATCCTCGCTGTAACCTAATTTATCGATATCTAAATTGGCTGCGCTGCTGTCTAGAAGACGCAGTACGATCTTTTCTCCCCACAATGTCGGTAGAGTCGACACACGCATATCGATCGCCAGCTCGTCGTTCAAACGCAGCTTAATACGGCCGTCTTGAGGTAAGCGACGTTCAGCGATATCAAGTTTGGCGAGAATCTTTAAACGAGCGGATAACCGACGGCTTAAATGAGACGCGGGCTGTTGGACCTCAACAAGAATGCCATCGCAACGCAGACGCACTCGGTAGTTTTCTTCATAAGGTTCGAAGTGGATGTCTGATGCGCCTTTACGCACCGCATCAACCAGTATCTGATTGATAAATCGACTGACAGGGGAATCGTCTTGACTGAGATCTTCAATTGAACTCATTTCATCGTCAGAGACTTCAACAAGATTGGCGAGCTCATCTTGGGTGATCTCTTTGCGTTTGGAGTCTTGCCCGGAAATAGAGCGACCATACAGCTTTCGTATGGCGCCTTCTAATTCTGAATAGTTAGCGATAACGAGTTCTATCTGCAATCCAGTCGCGAATCTAAAATCGTCTTCAGCTTGCAAGTCGGTTGGATCGGCAGAGGCGAGCGTGAGAGTAGAGTGAGAGAGGCCAACTGGGATAGCACGATACTTAGTGATCAATTCACGAAGTCCCAATTGGTCACACAAGATTTCATAGTCAGTATTGGCCAGTTGCACTAACGGCAAACCGAAAATGGTTTTGATGTTATTGGCGAGGCTCTCGTCAGAGAGGATGTCTAGAACAAGCAAAGCTTCAGGTGCAGAAATACCTGAAGCTTGTACATGTTCCGCAACGGCCTGTTCTTGAGTCAGGCTAAGTAAGTTAGCCTGACGGAGAACTGTTGGGAGGTTGGTTAGCATTAAATTTAGCTACAACCTTCAATTGACGGTACGCCAGAGTCTGGGGTGCATGACCAACCAGTGTTATCATCTCTTTTCATAGTCAATTTCTTGTTTTTGAGGCTTCCATCATTGAATTTGAACTCAATCGACTTCTTATCTGTACCAATAGATAAAGTACCTAAAGTGTTAGAACCTGCAGAGACTCCGAGTAGCGTTATCGCACCACTGATAGTGCCTTCTTCTTGAATGATTAGTTCAGCTGGAGTGACAAGTGATTTAACTGTCGCTAGCGCAGATGAAACCTGACTTTTTGTTACATAATCTTTGTATGCAGGCACAGCAATTGCCGATAGCACACCAATAATCGCAACCACAATCATCAATTCAATCAGCGTAAAGCCTTTCTGGTTTTTTCTTTTGTTTTTCATTGTTCTATTCCATTCGTTTAGTTTGTTTCAGTGCAAGCACCGGTTGATGGAGAGAATAGAAGTTGAGATCGAGAAGTGGAATGGTGTTCAGGTGTGGGCGCGAGTGGTTTTGTATTTATTAGTGTGTTGTTTCATATAGGGCGCAAAATTATGCGATCAGCTTAGTTAACTGGTTGATATACTGATAATAAAAGCAATAAAAAGGCATGGCTGATTGCCATGCCTAGAAGTTAAGTAATTGATAGAACCATGAGATTAAGCTTTGAATCGCATTGAAAGGTCCATTGCTTTTAGATGCTTAGTCAGTGCACCCACAGAGATGTAATCGACACCTGTTTCAGCGAACTCTGCAATCGTATCTAAAGTCACGTTACCTGAGTTTTCTAGTGCTGCACGACCTGCGTTGATTTTAACCGCTTCACGCATCATGTCTGTGGTGAAGTTGTCTAGCATGATGATGTCTGCACCGGCGCTGATTGCTTGCTCTAGCTCTGCTAGGCTTTCGGTTTCAACTTCTACAGGCTTACCCGGGTTAAGCTCTTTTGCTGTCGAGATCGCTTTCTCAATGCCACCACATGCGATGATGTGGTTTTCTTTGATTAGGTAGGCATCGAAAACACCAATACGGTGGTTGAAGCCACCACCACAAGCCACAGCGTATTTTAGTGCGCTACGTAGGCCAGGAATCGTTTTGCGAGTGTCTAACAGGCGGCATTCTGTGTGTTTGATTTTGTCAGCGTAGATTGCTGTCGCCGTCGCACAACCAGATAGTGTTTGAATGAAGTTCATTGCGTTACGCTCACCGGTTAAAAGTGCGCGAGCAGGGCCTGTTAGCGTGCAAAGTGTTTGGTTTGGTTCAACTTTGTCACCGTCTTCTACATTCCACTCGATAGTGACTTCACCGCCCAATTGCTTAAACACTTCATCAGCCCAAGCTTTACCACAGAACACACCGTACTCACGGGTAATGATGGTTGCGCTGTTGATTGCGTCTGCAGGGATTAGACTTGCCGTAATATCAGCCGCTGGATCTAACGTTCCACCTAGATCTTCTTTGATGGTCTCAGCGACTGCGCGAGTGATCTCTAGCGGCAGTTGCTCTTTTAAGTAATCAAGGCGTTGGTGGCTGTTATGTGTGTTTTTCATCGCAAATCTAATCTTGAAAGGGAGTGGGAATGGAATGATACTCTTGCTTAACTTCAAATTAAAGAGGCTAGCGCGACTGCTCTATGGGCAAAGTCACAATCTTATTGCGCTAGTAGAAAAGAAAGCGAGACTAAGATGACGATGAGCTTCAACGGATGGTACGACAATGCTCGGCATGTTCCTTCTCCGTATTTTGATGCTAGACCCAGCACCGACGATATCTCTCTGCTGGTGGTCCATAACATTAGTTTACCACCTGGCCAATTTGGCGGCCCTTACATTGAACAGTTTTTCACGGGCAAACTTGATCCGACAGATCATCCATTTTTTAAAGTGATTCATCAAATGGGCGTTTCGGCACATTGCTTGATTCGCCGTGATGGTGAGGTGGTACAGTTTGTGTCATTTCTTGACCGAGCTTGGCACGCAGGCCAGTCGAGCTTTGCGGGGCGTAAAAGGTGTAATGATTACTCGATTGGTATTGAGCTGGAAGGAAGCGACTTTATCGCTTATACAGAGCAGCAGTACCAAGCGCTTACTCGATTAACAGAAACGATCGTATCGACTTTCCCTCAAATAACCACCGAACGTATCACCGGTCATCAATATATAGCCCCGCTACGCAAAACTGACCCTGGCTTGGTTTTCGACTGGCAGAAGTTTAAAGGCGAGCTCAAGGTTTAAGCCTCATTATTGAAGGTGCTCTATTGTTGCTGGTGGTTGAATAGTCAACGCCTGGCATAATCACTTGTGAATTTTTGTTGTTGCGATGTAAATAAAGTGGTTAGGGGGAGGGCGTCAATAAATCGAGAGTGTGACGAGCTTATCAAACGATCTAATATTAAAACTTATGAACAGGATTTCTACCTCTAATGTGCGCTTGGTTTGATTTTTAATCAAGTGGCACTCATCTTTCTGAAACAATCCATTTTTATCCTGAAACTTTCTAGCACGGATACTCCCCAAAAGTATTACCCCTGTAAATGGTAAGACCAAATTGGTTGCTGTTTTAAATTTCATTTGTTAAATCATGGTTAATTCGTGCTGTGTTCTATGATTCAGGTCAATTTTAGTCTGGACAGTGGCGTTTTAATTATGTTAATTTCTGCCCAACTTAAAATTGGTAATACCAATTGTCAGCGAAGAAAAAGAAGAACAACAAACTATGGCTTATCAAAGGATTCGTCAGCCAAAACTCTCGGACGTTATCGAACAAGAGTTAGAAAGGTTGATAGTGGAAGGAACACTGGCTCCAGGGCAGCAACTGCCGCCTGAGCGTGAACTGGCGAAACAGTTCGATGTGTCTCGTCCTTCAATCCGAGAAGCGATACAACGTTTAGAAGCAAAACGCTTGCTTACTCGCCGTCAAGGTGGAGGTACGTTTGTTAGCGAAAATATCTGGAAAAGCTTTTCAGATCCTTTGCTTAATTTGTTGTCCTCCCATTCTGAAACCCAACTAGACTTGTTGGAATCGCGTCATGCGATGGAAGGGATTTCGGCTTACTTCGCGGCATTACGTGGTACTGATGAAGACTTTGCTCGAATTCAAGCATGCCAAGAAAAAATTCGCGGTGCGCAAGATAAGGGTGATATTGAAGCCGAGTCTGCAGCTGTGATGGCTTTTCTTATTGCTTTAACAGAGGCAGCACACAATGTGGTGTTATTGCACATTGTTCGTAGCTTGGCTCCGTTACTCGAACAAAATGTCTTAGAAAATTTAAAGCTGTTGCATCGTCGTAAAGACGTTGTGGAGAAAGTGAGTATACATCGAGCTAACATTGTAGATGCGATCGTTTCAGGGCAGCCAGAACAGGCGCGTGAAATGTCACATTCTCATTTAGCTTACATCGAAGAAACATTGCTGGATTTGACCAAAGAAGAGTCGCGCCGCGAACGTTCTTTACGTCGAATTCAACAGGGTAAATAGCCGTAATACTTCGGCTTTTTACGTGTTTAGTAGAATCCAACTAACAAAAAGGATAGATCGCCATGTCTAACATGAAGCATGACGTTGATGCTCTGGAAACTCAAGATTGGTTAGAAGCTCTTGAGTCAGTAGTACGTGAAGAAGGTGTAGAACGTGCACAGTTTTTACTAGAACAAGTTCTAGATAAAGCGCGTTTAGATGGTGTTGATATGGCTACAGGCATCAACACAAACTACATCAACACAATTCCAGCAGCACAAGAGCCAGCTTACCCTGGTGACGTAACTCTTGAGCGTCGTATTCGTTCGATTATTCGCTGGAACGCAATCATGATCGTATTGCGTGCTTCTAAGAAAGACCTAGACCTTGGTGGTCACATGGCTTCTTACCAGTCAGCTGCAGCGTTCTACGAAGTATGTTTCAACCACTTCTTCCGTGCTCCAAATGAGACGGACGGTGGCGATCTAGTTTATTACCAAGGTCACATCTCTCCAGGTATCTACTCTCGAGCATTCGTTGAAGGTCGTCTAACTGAAGATCAGCTAGATAACTTCCGTCAAGAAGTTGATGGTAAAGGTATCCCTTCTTACCCGCATCCTAAACTGATGCCTGAGTTCTGGCAGTTCCCGACAGTATCTATGGGTCTAGGCCCTATCTCTGCTATCTACCAAGCGCGCTTCCTTAAGTACCTTGAAGGTCGTGGCATGAAAGATACTTCAGGTCAGCGTGTATACGCGTTCCTAGGTGACGGTGAGATGGATGAGCCAGAATCACGTGGTGCTATCTCTTTCGCTGCGCGTGAGAAGCTAGACAACCTATGTTTCCTAATCAACTGTAACCTACAGCGTCTAGACGGCCCTGTAATGGGTAACGGTAGCATCATCCAAGAACTTGAAGGCCTATTTAAAGGCGCCGGTTGGAACGTTGTTAAAGTTATCTGGGGTAGCAACTGGGATTCTCTGCTAGCTAAAGACACGACTGGTAAGCTTCTTCAACTAATGAACGAAACTATCGATGGTGACTACCAGACATTCAAATCTAAAGATGGCGCATACGTACGTGAGCACTTCTTTGGTAAGTACCCAGAAACAGCTGCACTAGTTGCAGACATGACTGATGACGAAATCTTCGCTCTTAAGCGTGGTGGTCACGAGTCTTCTAAGCTGTACGCAGCTTACACAAATGCAGCAGAAACTAAAGGTCGTCCGACAGTAATCCTAGCGAAGACTGTTAAAGGTTACGGCATGGGTGAAGCGGCTGAAGGTAAGAACATAGCGCACCAAGTTAAGAAGATGGACATGACTCACGTACTACACCTACGTGATCGCCTAGGTCTTCAAGATATCTTAACTGACGAAGCAGTAAAAGAACTTCCATACCTGAAGCTTGAAGAAGGTTCAGCTGAGTATGAATACCTACATGCACGTCGTAAAGACCTAAAAGGTTACACGCCACAGCGTTTACCTAAGTTCACTCAAGAATTCAAAACCCCTGAGCTAGAAGAGTTCGCACCTCTACTAGGTGAGCAGAAGCGTGATATCTCTACAACTATGGCTTACGTACGTACGCTAAACATCTTGCTTAAGAACAAGAACATTGGTAAGAATATCGTTCCTATCATCTGTGACGAAGCTCGTACGTTCGGTATGGAAGGTCTATTCCGTCAGATTGGTATCTACAACCCACACGGTCAAGAATACACGCCAGAAGATAAAGGCATTGTTTCTTACTACAAAGAAGCGACTTCAGGTCAGGTTCTACAAGAAGGCATCAACGAGCTAGGTTCAATGGCTTCTTGGGTTGCAGCTGCAACATCATACAGCACGAACGATCTCCCAATGATCCCGTTCTACATCTACTACTCAATGTTTGGTTTCCAACGTGTAGGCGATATGGCGTGGATGGCTGGTGACCAACAAGCTCGTGGCTTCCTACTAGGTGCTACTGCAGGTCGTACAACACTGAATGGTGAAGGTCTACAGCACGAAGATGGTCACTCGCACATTCAAGCGAACACGATCCCTAACTGTATCTCTTACGATCCAACGTTTGCTTACGAGCTAGCGGTTATCATGCAAGACGGTATCCGTCGCATGTACGGTGAGAACCAAGAGAACGTTTACTACTACCTAACAGTAATGAACGAGAACTACGCAATGCCAGCTATGCCAGAAGGCGCTGAAGAAGGCATTCGTAAGGGTATCTACAAGCTTGAGTCTCACGCTGGTGCTAAGGGCAAAGTTCAACTAATGAGCTCTGGTACTATCATGAACGAAGCGCGTAAAGCCGCTGAAATTCTAAGCGAAGAGTACGGCGTAGCATCTGACGTATTCTCTGTAACGTCGTTCAACGAACTAACTCGTGACGGCCAAGCGGTAGAGCGTGACAACATGCTTCACCCAGAAGCTGAAGAGAAAGTACCGTACATCACGACTGTTCTTGGTAAAGAACCTGCAATCGCAGTGACTGACTACATGAAGAACTACGCTGAGCAAGTACGTGCGTACATGCCAACTGAGTCTTACAAAGTACTTGGTACAGATGGTTTCGGCCGTTCTGACAGCCGTGCAAACCTACGTCGTCACTTCGAAGTTAACGCTGGCTACATCGTAGTTGCAGCTCTAACTGAACTGGCTAAACGTGGTGATATCGAGAAGTCTGTTGTTGCTGAAGCAATTGCTAAGTTCGATATCGACACTGAAAAAACTAACCCGCAATACGCATAAGACTGGCATTAAGGTAGGTAAATACAATGACAATCGAAATTAATGTACCAGACATCGGTGCTGACGAGGTTGAAGTAACTGAGATTCTTGTAAACGTTGGCGACAAGGTTGAAGAAGAGCAGTCACTGATCACTGTTGAAGGCGACAAAGCTTCAATGGAAGTTCCTGCGTCTCAAGCGGGTATCGTTAAAGAAATCAAGATTTCAGAAGGTGATTCTGTTTCTACTGGTTCTCTTATCATGATCTTCGAAGCGGAAGGTGCTGCAGCAGCACCGGCTGCTCCAGCAGTTGAAGCGGCGGCACCAGTTGCAGCTGCTCCTGCAGCAGCTGAGCTTAAAGAAGTTCACGTTCCTGATATCGGCGGTGATGAAGTTGAAGTAACTGAAATCATGGTAGCTATCGGCGACGCAGTAGAAGAAGAGCAATCTCTTCTTACTGTTGAAGGTGACAAGGCTTCAATGGAAGTACCTGCACCATTCGCTGGTATCGTTAAAGAAATCAAGATCGCTTCTGGTGATTCAGTATCTACTGGTTCTCTAGTGATGGTATTTGAAGTGGCAGGTTCTGACGCTCCAGTTGCAGCAGCTCCTGCTCCAGCGGCGGCACCAGTTGCAGCGGCTCCAGCAGCATCTGCTGAGAAAGAAGTGAACGTTCCTGATATCGGTGGCGACGAAGTAGAAGTTACTGAAATCATGGTAGCGGTTGGCGATACAGTAGAAGAAGAGCAATCTCTAATTACTGTTGAAGGCGACAAAGCTTCAATGGAAGTGCCTGCACCATTCGCTGGTACAGTAAAAGAGATCAAGATTGCAGCTGGCGACAAAGTGTCAACAGGCTCTTCAATCATGACTTTCGTTGTTGAAGGCGCAGCTCCAGTAGCAGTAGCGGCTCCAGCTCCAGCACAAGCAGCAGCACCTGCACCTAAAGCTGAAGCAGTAGCTCCAGCAGCTGGCGACTTCCAAGAGAACGGCGAGTACGCTCACGCATCTCCAGTTGTTCGTCGTCTAGCTCGTGAATTCGGTGTGAACCTAGCGAAAGTTAAAGGTACTGGTCGTAAGAGTCGCGTACTTAAAGAAGACGTTCAGTCTTACGTTAAAGATGCACTTAAGCGTCTTGAGTCTGGTGCTACAGCATCTGGCAAAGGCGGCGATGGTTCTGCTCTTGGTCTACTACCATGGCCAAAAGTTGACTTCAGCAAGTTCGGCGAAACGGAAGTTCAGAAGCTTTCTAAGATTAAGAAGATCTCTGGCGCTAACCTGCACCGTAACTGGGTAATGATCCCTCACGTTACACAGTGGGACAACGCAGACATCACTGAGCTAGAAGCATTCCGTAAAGAACAGAACGCAATCGAAGCGAAGAAAGACACTGGCATGAAGATCACTCCACTTGTGTTCATCATGAAAGCTGTTGCTAAAGCGCTAGAAGCATTCCCAGCGTTTAACTCTTCTCTTTCTGAAGATGGCGAAAGCATCATTCTTAAGAAGTACGTAAACGTGGGTATCGCTGTTGATACACCAAACGGTCTAGTTGTTCCTGTCTTCAAAGACGTGAACAAGAAAGGCATTTACGAGCTATCTGAAGAGCTAATGGCTGTTTCTAAGAAAGCACGTTCTGGTAAGCTAACAGCGGCAGACATGCAAGGCGGTTGTTTCACAATCTCTAGCCTTGGTGGTATTGGCGGTACTGCATTTACTCCAATCGTAAATGCTCCAGAAGTAGGTATCCTAGGTGTATCTAAGTCTGAAATTAAGCCAGTTTGGAATGGTAAAGAGTTCCAACCACGTCTACAGCTTCCACTGTCTCTATCATACGATCACCGTGTGATCGATGGTGCTGAAGGTGCACGCTTCATTACTTTCCTAAACAGCGCACTATCTGACATTCGTCGTCTAGTACTGTAATTGAGAAAGTAATTATTAAGGTGACTTTCGGGTCACCTTAATTCTTTATATAAAGACTATTTTTAGAGAACAGTTTCCGGCATTTCTCATAAACTGCGGGGGAATTGTTGTCTAGCTCACAGGCTAACTTAAAGCTACTTTCACACTGTTAACATCTCTGTAAAATGTTTCCTGTTTGAAAGCCCAATAATTTTAAGAACATCTACTCAGCCTGTTAGGGATAATGACTACAAGAGGTCACAATGAGCAAAGAAATTAAAGCCCAAGTTGTTGTACTTGGTTCAGGTCCTGCTGGTTACTCAGCGGCATTCCGTTGTGCGGATTTAGGTCTAGAAACAGTACTAGTTGAACGTTACAGCACTCTTGGTGGTGTATGTCTAAACGTTGGTTGTATTCCATCAAAAGCACTTCTTCACGTATCTAAAGTAATTGAAGAAGCAAAAGCGATGGCAGAGCACGGCGTTGTATTCGGCGAGCCACAGACGGACATCAACAAGATCCGTATCTGGAAAGAAAAAGTAGTTGATCAACTGACTGGCGGTCTTGGCGGTATGGCTAAGATGCGTAACGTTACAGTTGTTAACGGTTTTGGTAAGTTCACTGGTCCTAACAGCATTCTTGTTGAAGGCGAAGGCGAAGCAACGACAGTTAACTTCGACAACGCAATCATTGCTGCGGGTTCTCGCCCAATCAAACTTCCTTTCATCCCACATGAAGACCCACGTATTTGGGATTCTACGGATGCACTAGAACTAAACGAAGTACCAGAAAAACTGCTTATCATGGGCGGTGGTATCATCGGTCTTGAGATGGGTACGGTTTACCACTCTCTAGGTTCTAAAGTTGAAGTTGTTGAGATGTTCGATCAAGTTATCCCTGCTGCGGATAAAGACATCGTTAAAGTCTTCACTAAGCGCATTAAAGATAAGTTCAAGCTAATGCTTGAAACTAAAGTGACAGCGGTTGAAGCGAAAGAAGACGGTATCTACGTTTCAATGGAAGGCAAGAAAGCACCAGCAGAAGCTGAGCGCTACGATGCAGTTCTTGTTGCTATCGGTCGTGTTCCAAACGGTGCACTTATCGATGCTGAAAAAGCAGGTATCGAAGTTGATGAGCGCGGTTTCATCAATGTTGATAAGCAAATGCGTACTAACGTTCCTCACATCCACGCGATCGGTGATGTTGTTGGTCAACCAATGCTTGCTCACAAAGGTGTGCATGAAGGTCACGTAGCTGCTGAAGTTATCTCTGGTAAGAAGCACTACTTCGATCCTAAAGTAATCCCATCAATTGCGTACACTGAGCCAGAAGTAGCTTGGGTAGGTAAGACTGAGAAAGAAGCGAAAGCGGAAGGCCTGAACTACGAAGTTGCTACTTTCCCTTGGGCTGCTTCTGGTCGTGCAATCGCTTCAGACTGTGCTGACGGTATGACTAAGATGATCTTCGATAAAGAGACTCATCGCGTAATCGGTGGTGCTGTTGTTGGTACTAACGGTGGTGAACTTCTTGGCGAAATCGGCCTAGCAATCGAAATGGGTTGTGATGCAGAAGATATCGCACTGACTATCCACGCTCACCCAACTCTACACGAGTCTGTTGGTCTTGCTGCGGAAGTATTCGAAGGTTCAATCACTGACCTTCCAAATAAGAAAGCAGTGAAAAAGAAGAAGTAATTCTTTTTTAGCCACTCGCTAATGTTTTTAAAAGCCGCTGATTCGTCAGCGGCTTTTTTATGTCTGAAGAAAAGATGGTCGTCATGCTTGTAAGAGATCCCCAACTCGCTCGTCCCTCGCTCTTTAGGATGACGAAGGAAGGAATAGGGAATCTGATTAGGTGAGAGGAAATAAAAAAGGGTTAGCGTAAAAGCCAACCCTTTAGTTTTGTTCGAAGATCGAATCTACTTATAAATGCACAGCATGTTCAAGTAGCTATCCGTCAAGGTCGAAAGTTCTTCTTGCGTATCAGCACGTTTCGCTTGGATGAATAGCGAGTAGCAAATGCCGTGGAATAGATTTGCTAGATGTTTAGGATCGTGATCGTCACAGACTTCGCCGCGTTCAATCGCCTTGCTAAACATGTTTTGTACTAACATCTGGTTAGTGCGGTTAGTGGTTACGAATAGTGGCCATACTTCATCGCGAGTTGATGCACTCCATTCGAACCATACATTTAACCAATTGCTATCTTGAGCCACTAACGTCACCATTTCAGTCGCAATATTATGTAGATTTTCTTTTGCGTGAATATCTAGGTCAATGTTGTCTGAAAGGAAGTTCGAGAATTGACGAACAACGTGGTTAAGTACTTCATCAACCAGATCTTCACGGGTAGGGAAGTAGTTAAATACTGTTGCTACTGACACCTGAGCGATGTCGGCAATATCAGCGTGTCCACCGCGGCCAATGCCACGGCGAGAGAATACTTCAAGTGCGATTTCCATCAATTGAAGTTTTCTTTTTAAGGGTGAAAGCCTAGTTCTAGGTCTCTTCGTTATTGAGTCCATTTTGTTTTTCCTTGCCAACGAATTTTTATATTAATGATTTTATTATTATTTAAGCCAAGATGAGTGTAATGGTGCATATGTGAATGGTCAATCCCTTGTGCTTGTTTTATAGACAGTTACATCAAACTTGATACATAAAGCGTGATCAGTGTTGATGTGAAAGGATGCGAGTATTGGATAACGCACCAATGCACATTTCATTGAGAATCTAACAGTAAATTCGAACCATAAGGTGGTGTGGGTATTTGAGCAGTGCTAGACTTACGCACAAAATTGAGCGACACAACTGACGAAAGTGTCAACATTCGTCGTAATCACCAAATAAAATGAGAGCAGTATGAAGCATACAGTTGAAGTCATGATCTCTGAGCAAGAAGTTCAGGATCGAGTGAACGAACTAGGCAAGCAGATCACGGAGCACTACCAAGGTAGCGAAGATCTAGTTTTAGTTGGCTTATTGCGCGGATCTTTTGTCTTTATGGCGGATCTTGCTCGTGCTATCAATTTAACTCACCAAGTGGATTTCATGACTGCGTCTAGCTACGGCAACGGCATGGAAAGCACACGTGATGTTCGTATTTTGAAAGACCTTGATGATGACATCCAAGGTAAAGATGTTCTACTTGTAGAAGATATTATCGATACTGGTAACACGCTGACTAAAGTAAAAGAAATTCTGAGCCTGCGTGGTCCTAAATCTATCGAAATTTGTACGTTATTAGACAAGCCTTCTCGTCGTGAAGTCATTGTAGACACAAAGTGGATTGGTTTTGAAATCCCAGATGAATTCGTTGTTGGTGTGGGTATCGACTACGCACAAAAATATCGTCACCTACCGTACATCGGTAAAGTTGTACCTCAAGAGTAATAACGACTCTGTTGAACACAAACAAAAAAGGCTCGCAAAACGCGAGCCTTTCTTATATCTATTCTTTCTTATATCTATTGGTTAGACGTTAAGAATTAACCTAGGATTGGAGACGATAGGATTTTATCAAGCGCCGCTAAGTGGCTGTTTTCTAAGGTGTCATTACTTGAGCAACGAACACCAAGATCTTGCAGCTTGCCATTACCAATACCATAAACCACACCGTGGATTTCAATATCTTGTCCACGTTCCCATGCGCTTTGCATGATGGTCGAGTTACCAAGATTGTAGACTTGTTCTGCAACGTTAATTTCGCATAACTTGTCACCCCATTGTTCACGAGGCAGAGATTCAATTTGCTTACGGTACTTAAGATAGTTATCGCGTATGTGGAGTAGCCAGTTGTTGATAAGACCCAGTTTAGGGTTATCAATCGCTGCGTTAACACCGCCACAGCCGTAGTGACCACAAACAATAACGTGTTTCACTTTGAGTACATCGACAGCGTATTGCACTACTGATAAGCAGTTTAGGTCGGTATGAACTACTTGATTAGCGACATTTCGGTGAACAAACAGTTCGCCAGAATACAAACCAGTGAGACGCTCGGCTGGAACGCGGCTATCTGAGCAGCCTATCCATAGAAAACCAGGGCTTTGACCCTCTTCAAGCGTTGTAAAATACTCTGGTCGTTGAGAGCGAATTTCTTCTGACCATTTAGAGTTGTTTTCAAAAAGCTGTTTAATCTCTGGCATTTTGCGTCTTACATCCCTTAATTAAGAACTCTAACTATACACAATGTTACAAATTCAATCTTGTAAAAACTGTGTCAAATAGTACTCATCTGACGTGTACTCGTCGTTAAAATCATTAACTTAGCGTAAAAGGCATAATCCGAATATAAGAGACGAATAGTGTGATTAAATTAACACTTTCTGAACCGTTGATACATTTGTTAAAGTGATAAGGTTTGTCATTTCATCATCAGGAAGGTGTGTTTTGTTTGGAAGTCGTTTTACGGATATCAATCTCAAAGGAGATATGTTTGGCGGTGTAACTACAGCCATCATCTCATTGCCTTTAGCGTTGGCATTTGGTGTCGCTTCTGGTGCGGGCGCGGAAGCTGGCCTTTGGGGCGCCATCATGGTGGGCCTATTTGCGGCATTGTTTGGTGGCTCAAGCAGCTTGATATCAGAGCCTACCGGGCCGATGACAGTGATCATGACGGCAGTAATGACCAGCATGGTGGCCAAGTACCCTGAAACCGGGATGGCAATGACCTTTACCGTGGTAATGATGGCGGGTGCTTTTCAGATATTACTCGGTACATTAAAGCTAGGAAAGTACGTCACTTTGATGCCATATAGCGTGATATCTGGCTTTATGTCCGGTATCGGCGTGATTCTTGTCATTCTGCAACTTTCTCCTTTGCTAGGGCACGCAGCCCCTTCTGGCGGAGTGATGGGCACACTTTCGGCACTTCCTGATATGCTAGCTAATCTGAAAGTCAGCGAGCTGTTTTTAGGGGTATTAACGCTTGGTATCCTTTTCGGTTTTCCAGCTAAATATCGTAAGTATGTGCCCGCTCAATTGGTCGCTTTAGTGGCTGTAACGCTCTTATCCGTTATTATCTTTGATACCGATTCTATTCGCCGTATTGGTGAAATTCCCGCAGGCTTACCTTCTCTTGTTATTCCGACTATCAGCTCTGAGCAATTCACCACAATGGTTATCGATGCTTTGGTGCTAGGTACTCTTGGTTGTATTGATACGCTTTTGACTGCGGTTATCGGAGATTCATTGACTCGTAAAGAGCATGATTCAGACAAAGAACTTCGTGGCCAAGGCATTGCGAATATGATTTCTGGTCTGTTTGGTGCGCTACCCGGTGCGGGCGCAACCATGGGCACCGTGACCAACATTCAGGTAGGGGCTCGTTCTCCGCTTTCTGGTGTTATTCGTGCTTTGGTGCTTGCGCTAGTGGTATTGGTTGCGGGAGGCTTAACAGAACCGATCCCTATGGCGGTGTTGGCTGGTATCGCGATGTATGTCGGTTTCAACATCCTTGATTGGAGTTTTATTCAGCGCGCACACAAGGTGAGTTATGCCGGCATGGGTGTCATGTACGGTGTGATGTTATTAACCGTATTCGTTGATTTAATTATTGCGGTCGGGCTGGGCGTTTTTATCTCAAACATTCTGATCATTGAAAGGCTGAGTCGAGAGCAAGCTAGACAAGTTAAGGCGATCAGTGATGGCGATGATGAAGACGATATCCCATTAACTGACAGTGAACGTCAGTTACTGGATAGTGCCAATGGTAAAGTGCTGTTCTTCTACCTTTCTGGGCCGATGATATTTAGTGTTTCAAAAGCGATTTCACGTCAACACTCGAGTATTTCTGATTATGAAGCGATGATCTTAGATCTAACTGATGTGCCTATGATTGATGTTACCGTTGGTTTAGCGCTAGAAAATGCGATTAAAGATGCCCTAGATGCGCAGTGTGAGGTGTACTTATTGTGTCCTAATGAGAATACTCGTCAGCAATTAGAAAAATTCCATGTGATTGACCTTGTGCCGGAATCCAATACTTATCGATTCAGATATGAAGCCCTGACAGCTGCAACAAGCTATGTTGATAGAGATGAACATCAATTTGACTCGGTTTAATCTTCAGCAATAATTTCACATGAGTCAGTTATAGACGCCAAATATAGTATTGGTGATTAATGCCGTTAAGTTAATAACTTAACGGCATTTTTATGTTTACTGAACACTGAATTGCTCTTTACGTACTTAATATTCTTGTTCGCTTTCGAAAGAAAGCCTCACTCGGTATTTGTATTAATCGTTAATCAACGATAAACTTGTTTGCAAAATGGCCGAGTAAACAAGTTTGAGTTAGTTTTCTGCTAGCTCGTTTTAAGCATTACTCTCTTCCTCAAGCTCGGTCATCAACATCTTATCTATAGCAAATGGCAGTCTATCTCTATGTATGCATTAGAAATTGAGCAACTAAGAAAAACTTATGCAGGGGGCTTTGAGGCTCTTAAGGGCGTGAGTTTACAAGTAGAAAAAGGCGACTTTTACGCACTACTTGGCCCAAATGGTGCGGGTAAATCCACCACCATTGGTGTTATCTCTTCACTGGTTAATAAAACGTCAGGCAAGGTGAAAGTGTTTGGCTACGACATTGATACCGATCTGGAGCTAGCGAAGTTGAACTTAGGTTTAGTCCCGCAAGAGTTTAACTTTAACCCGTTCGAAACGGTTGAGCAGATCGTGCTACAACAAGCAGGTTACTACGGTGTACCGAAAGCTTTTGCTAAAGAACGCGCTAAAAAGTACTTATCTCAACTCGATTTGTGGGAAAAGCGTGGCGAACGTGCGCGTAACTTATCTGGTGGTATGAAGCGTCGTTTGATGATCGCGCGTGCACTGATGCATGAGCCTCATTTGTTAATTCTTGATGAACCAACGGCGGGTGTTGATATTGAATTGCGTCGTTCAATGTGGGAATTCCTCAAGGAGATCAACGAGAAGCAGGGCATCACCATTATTTTAACTACGCACTATCTAGAAGAAGCGGAAATGCTGTGTCGTAACATTGGTATCATCAATCGTGGTGAGTTGATTGAGAACACCACAATGAAGTCGCTTTTGGGTAAGTTGAGTGCCGAGACCTTTATTCTTGATCTTGAAGAGGGTGCGACTGAACCTAAACTTGAAGGTGTGAATAGCCAAGTGATGGTTAATGGCTCGCTAGAAATCGAAATCGACAAGAATCGAGGTTTGAATACCATCTTTGATCAATTGAGTGAGCAGCAGGTAAAAGTTCTCTCTATGCGTAACAAAGCAAACCGCCTAGAAGAGCTATTTGTGAGTATCGTCCGTGAGGGGAATAAATAATATGTACAGCCTATATTGGACCGCTTTCTGCAGCTTGTTGACCAAAGAGATCAATCGCTTCACGCGTATCTGGGTGCAAACTCTGGTGCCGCCAGCGATTACCATGACGCTTTACTTCATCATCTTCGGTAACCTGATTGGTGCGCGTATTGGTGAAATGAATGGCTTTAGCTACATGGAATACATTGTGCCCGGTCTGATCATGATGTCGGTGATCACCAACTCATATTCCAACGTTGCTTCATCGTTCTTTAGTGCCAAATTCCAGAAGAACATTGAAGAGCTGCTTGTAGCACCTGTTCCTAACTACGTGATTATCGCCGGCTTCGTAATGGGCGGCGTGGTGCGTGGCTTGTTAGTGGGCACTATCGTCACCTTTGTATCGCTGTTCTTTGTTGACCTTCAAGTCGACCACTGGGGCGTGATCATTGCGACGGTATTTCTCACGTCGGTTGTGTTTGCTCTGGGTGGCTTGATCAACGCGGTATTCGCACGCACGTTTGATGATATTTCTATTATCCCAACCTTCATTTTAACGCCGCTGACGTATCTCGGTGGTGTGTTCTACTCGATCAGTCTATTGCCTGAATTCTGGCAAGGTGTATCGAAGTTGAACCCTATCGTGTATATGGTAAACGCGTTTAGATATGGTTTTTTGGGTGTGTCTGATGTGGGTATTGTGACGTCGTTTGGCGTACTAGGTGTGTTTATTGTCGTGCTGTATGGCATTGCACATTACTTAGTTACAAAGGGGATCGGCTTACGTAGCTAACTTTTAGTTATCCAAGAGCTATTAGTTATCCAGGATCTATTAGTTATCTAGGAGCTATTAATTATCCTGAATCGCAGGCAAAGAAAAAGGTCGATATTACATCGACCTTTTTTATGTTTTTCATTTGTGCTTTGCGGTAGAACCTGGTTTACGTAAAGAGAAGAAAGCGATTACTCAGCAGTTTCTTCTTTCACTTCTTCTTTCGTTTCCGAGACCAAATCTAAAACTTGGTTGTCGATAAGGCGAGTCTTACCTAGGAAAGCCGACATTAGAATCACTGCTTGAGTCGATTCTGAAGTGATTGCTTGTAACGTTTTCACATCACAAATGAATATTTCATCCGGTTGTAGGTCTGCTGCGCGCAGTTGGTCTGTTGCATCTTCAATGACAGACGCGTAATCATCACGACCACCACGAATAGCACTGCTGATCCAACGCATAGTGCGCGCTAGAACTGGAGCTCGCTGACGTTCATCAATCGTTAGGTTGCTATTGCGAGAGCTCATGGCTAAACCATCCATTTCACGAACAGTCGCTACGCCCACAACTTCAATGTCTAGCGCTAAGTCAGTTGTCATCTGGCGAATCACAGCAAGTTGTTGGAAATCTTTCTCACCGAAGCATGCAAAGTCTGGCTGAACGATATTAAACAGTTTCGTGACAATTGTTGATACACCGCGGAAATGACCTGGGCGAGAGGCACCTTCAAGCATATGAGATATACCAGGGACTTCAACAAACGTCTGTTTGTCCAATCCATCTGGGTACATAACCTCTGGTGTTGGCGTAAAGACTAACTCAACACCTTCGCCTGTTAGTTTGTTTAAATCGGCTTCTAACGTACGAGGGTAGTTATTTAGGTCGTCGGCGCGATCAAACTGCATTGGGTTAACAAAAATGCTTACAACAACAATGTCAGCCAGTTCACGAGCTTTCTTGACCAGAGTTAGGTGACCTTCATGTAGGTTTCCCATTGTTGGGACAAAAGCAACCGTACGTCCATCACGCTTAAACTGTTTAATCTGCTCACGAAGAGCCGCTATTTCAGCAAAAGTTTGCATAGTTACTCCTAAGCGATTGTATGAGCATCATCAGGGAAACGTGCGCTCTCTACTTCTTCTTTGTATAGAGCGACGGCTTTACGCATATCACCTGTTTCAGCTAGGAAATTCTTAGAGAATTTCGGCATGTAGTTCGCAGAAATACCGAACATGTCATGCATAACCAAGATCTGACCATCGGTAACATTACCTGCGCCGATGCCGATAACCGGTACGTCACAAGCTTCTGTAATTCTTTTTGCTAATGAAGCTGGTACACATTCAAGAAGAACGATTTGAGCACCTGCATTTTGTAGTGCTAGCGCATCAGCAACCATTTTATCGGCTTGCTCGTTGTCACGACCTTGAACTTTGTAACCACCAAAAATGTTTACCGATTGAGGCGTTAAGCCTAAGTGTGCACATACTGGTACAGCACGTTCTGTTAGCATCTTCACAGTTTCAATCAACCAGCTTCCGCCTTCGATTTTCACCATATTCGCACCAGCGCGCATTAAGGTTGCTGCGTTCTCACAGGCTTGCTCTGGTGTGGCGTAACTCATGAATGGCATGTCAGCCATAAGAAGACAGTTTGGGCTACCGGCACGCACTGAGCGAGTATGGTAAGCAATATCTTCAACGGTTACTGGTAATGTATCGTTACGACCTTGTAGAACCATGCCAAGTGAGTCACCGACAAGTAGAACTGGCATATCTTGGCTTTCGAATAATTGAGCAAAACTCGCATCATAAGCTGTCGACGTCGCGAATTTACGGCCTTCTTGTTTGCACTTGATTAGGTCGTTAATGGTTACTTTTTTCATTGATTTTCCTTAATGCGCTTGGCTATTGCTGCCAAACATTGAGCCCGTTCTTATCTACTATTTTTAGTAGTTCTGTCAGCTCAGTCCCATCAGGGAGTTGTAAACTTGGTGCGATTTCAGCAAGCGGGTAGAGCACAAACTCTCTTTCTTTCATTCCGTAATGAGGAACGGTTAAGCGCTCTGAATCGATCACCTCATTGCCGTATAACACGATATCGAGATCCAAGGTTCTTGGACCCCAACGCTCGTCTTTACGGACGCGCCCTTGCTCTTGCTCGATCTTTTGAGTGCAATCAAGCAGTTCAATTGGCGTTAATTCTGTTTTAATTGCTACTACCGCGTTGATGTAGTCGGGTTGGTTTTGCGGCCCCATTGGAGTGCTACTATATAGCTGTGAGGTCGCAACAAACGTTGTTCGCGGAAGATTCTTTAGCGTTTCGATAGCCAAGTTTGCTTGGCTAACAGGGTCGGCAAGATTACTGCCGACCGCAATGTAAGCCGTTATCATTCTGATTGCTTACTCTTTTTGTTCCTGTAAGTCTTACGGCGGCGATGACCCGACTTTGATGGTGCTGCTACGTCATTAGCCATCGCTTGACGCATATTGCGTCCTGCTGTCTGATAACGCTCCCACCATTTTGCTAGTTCTTTGGTTTCGCCACCTTCAATTTCGCCACGCATTTCTAGGAAATCGTAGCCAGCACGGAACTTATTGAGTTCCATCAGGCGAACGGCACGTTTACCGTTGCGGCGAGGCAGTCGTAGTTGCAGCTGCCAAACTTCGCGAATGGTTGCGGTATGGCGACGAGGAATCGCAATTGATTTTACTTGTCGATCAAGAATGATGTTACTTGCTTCCATGATCGCATCGTAGTGCGCCATACCCTGTTCAGCGACAAGCTTGTCTGCCAACTTGTTCATTGGGTACCAAAGCATTGCAGCAAACATAAACGCGGGGTTTACTCGCTTGCCATCTTCGATGCGAAGGTCAGTCGAGTCGAGTACCAAATCAAGCATCTGCTCGGTATGTGAGTCGTAGCCTTCTGTGAAGTGTTCCGCTACTGAAGGGAACATCTGCTGGAACAGGTTGTACTCACGCATCAAGTGGTAGGTTTCTAAACCGTGACCTGATTGCAGTAATTTTAGAGACTCTTCGTAAAGGCGCGCTGCTGGGATATCTTTTAGAAGGTGTGCTAACTCTTCAATTGGGTCGGCTGTATCTTCCTCAATATCAAAATCCAGTTTAGCGGCGAAGCGCATTGCACGTAGCATGCGTACTGGGTCTTCGCGGTAACGCGTTTCTGGATCGCCAATCAGGCGGATCAGCTTATCTTCTAAATCTTCTACACCACCCGCGTAATCGTGGATGCTATAGTCTGCAATGTTGTAGTACATCGCATTGATTGTGAAGTCACGACGTTCTGCATCTTCATCAACATTGCCGTACACGTTATCGCGTAGCAACATACCTTCTTCAGATTGCGCAGAAACGTTTTTCGATGGCTCTTGGTGGTGGCCACGGAAAGTTGCTACTTCAATGATGTCACGACCAAACATGATATGTGCCAAGCGAAAACGTCGACCGATAAGGCGACAGTTTCTGAATAGGTGCTTGATTTGCTCTGGCGTTGCGTTGGTCGCGATATCAAAATCTTTTGGCTGAGAGCCCAATAAGATGTCGCGTACACCACCACCGACTAGAAATGCGTCAAAACCCGCACCATTCAGGCGATATAACACTTTAAGTGCATTGTCGCTGATCTGCTTGCGTGAAATATTGTGCTCTTGACGAGTATAAATATTCAGAGCTAATTCGTGGAATCCGCGTTGTTCGCTTGGGGTATTGTCGTTTGTATTCATTAGTTTATAACAAAGTAGGTATCGCCAGCTTTGTTTTTCTCTTAGTCCAAAGTGGTAGTGCAGAGTTTAATTGCGGCTAATAATAGCTTAGCGCGAGCCATTTGAGAACATCGTCTGCTTAGTCACAGGTATTTGTTACGGTATTTTTATGTATCGTTATTGCGATTTGCCGTTAGTTTCGGACTCATTGCAGTGCTCTTTTTGTAAACTATCAGGTAACTGATTGACGTTCCATTGCTGGCAGCCCCACAATAAAACTTCATCCATTGACGCCTCGCAAAGAGCATTCGGGATATCAAAACCTAAGAATCGCATCGCATTGATTAACGTCGGTTTTGGGTTGTCGAGATCTATCGCGGTGGCATGATTTTGTTTTGACAGTTTATTCCCCAAGCCATCGGTTGCCAATGGTAAGTGCAAGTAGCTCACGTTTTTTTGCTTGAGCGTCTTATACAAACTGATTTGTCGACCTGTTGGTTCTATCAGATCTGCACCTCTAACGACTTCTGTTACCCCTTGTTCGATGTCATCAAGGACAACTGCCAAGTTATAGGCAAACAACCCATCTCTGCGTTTGATAATAAAATCTTCTTCAGCCAATGCTTTGGGAATTTGAATCGTGCCGTGACGAACATCGTCAAAGGACTCGATGGGAAAGTCCATACACAAGCGCACCGCCTGTTCGCCTGAATCAACCAAACCTTTGTCTCGGCAGTGGCCACTATAAAACCCACCCAAGGACTTTATCTGCTTACGGGTACATTGACAGTAGTAGGCCTGATTGTCAGTGACCCATTGATCAATTTGAGCTTGATATAGGTCATGACGCTGGCTTTGATAAACGACTTCACCGTCCCAATACAGGTGGTAAGCCTCAAGCGTCTTAAGAATGAGGTCTGCAGCGCCAGCCATTTCTCTTGGTGGATCGAGGTCTTCCATACGAACTAACCATTGTCCTTGGTTAGATTTCGCTTGAAAGTAGCTACCAAGAGCAGCAACCAGTGAGCCAAAATGAAGAGGACCTGACGGTGATGGTGCAAAGCGTCCGATATAATTCATAAGTGAAAACCTAATCTTGATGGTACCGCAGTAGCCGATTCTTAAGACGTTTGGCGATTAGTTTATCGCTATCAACAACGATATAAACCGCTTTTTAGAACAAACAAAAAAGGGAGCCAAAGCTCCCTTTCTTTACATCCGCAAGAATTAACCTTGCATCTGTTTCTCTTTGATCTCTGCAAGTGTTTTACAGTCAATACAAAGGTCAGCAGTTGGACGAGCTTCAAGACGACGAATACCAATCTCGACACCGCAAGAGTCGCAGAAGCCGAAATCGTCTTCTTCGATCTTATCTAGTGTCTTCTCAATTTTCTTGATAAGACGGCGCTCACGGTCACGGTTACGTAACTCTAGGCTGAATTCTTCTTCTTGAGAAGCTCGGTCAACAGGATCTGGAAAATTCGCTGCTTCGTCCTGCATGTGGTGCACAGTACGATCAACTTCTTCCCTGAGCTGGTTGCGCCAAGCTGATAAAATTTTTGTAAAATGTTCCGTTTGCTCAGGTGACATGTACTCTTCACCTGTCTTTGCTTGGTACGGTTCAACACCTGCGATGGCTAGGATGCCTAGCGCTTTTTTCTTAGATTCTGGCATACAGCATCTCCTATTTACACCTAGTCAACTGCAAAGCAGCTAATTTTAAGGCGGGTATCTATAGCAGAAAGAACGAATGGTGGCAAATACTCTTGTTAAAACTTGCAATCAATGTGAATAGTTCAGCATTTTTGCTTAGCTATTGATAAATTCAACGGCTTGTTTTAGTTGTATTTGAGTACTGCTGAGCTCTGCTTTATAGCAAAGCACTTCAACTCCAGCGTCTTGTGCTTGTTTTAGTAATAACGAATATTTGGCGTCTATATGGTGTGCCGCAGACACTTTTTCAATGCCTGAATGTAAAACAGTGAATAAAAGTACGGCTCTACTTCCAGATTCGACCATTTCTGTGAGTTCTCGCAGGTGTTTTTGGCCTCTAGTTGTCACTGCATCAGGGAAAAAACCTTGCCCTTCGGTCGACGCTTGTTGTTTAGTTGATATTTGTTGCTTAGTTGACACTTGTTCGTCGAGCAAAGTGACACTTTTTACTTCGATATAGCAAGGCGGCTTTTCGTTATCTTCAAGCAGAATATCAATGCGACTATTCTCACTGCCATATTTCACTTCGGTTCGTAACGCGTTATAACCTAAGAGTTCAACTATAGTCCCATTTTCAATTGCTTCCACCGCTAGCTGGTTTGCCCGCGCAGTATTTACACAAATACGGTGACCTTTGTCTGTTTCTGAGATCTCCCAGCTGTTTGGGTACTTTCTTTTTGCATTGTCTGACGTTGAGTACCACACCGTATTGCCAGGATTCGCACATCCTGTCATCGCTCCGGTGTTAGCGCAGTGGATAGTACGCTCGCTGCCGTCTGGAAGTTGGATGTCAGTGAGAAAGCGTTTATAGCGTTTAATAAGAGTCGCTGGCTCTAATGGAGGATTGAAGTGCATATTACTTATTTAGAGAGGTAGGTTTTTATGTACAATGTTGCCAACATTACACCACAAGGTTCACCCATTGCCACAACTGCCCATAGAAGCTGTGATGCCAGATCTGCTCGCTGGCGTACAAACACACACTCAACTTATTCTAAAGGCCGCTCCCGGTGCCGGTAAGTCAACATTCTTCCCTTTACAGTTGGTTAAAACTAATGCTGTTCAAGGCAAAATCATTATGCTTGAACCAAGGCGTTTGGCTGCAAGGAATATTGCTACTTACTTAGCGAGCCAACTAGGAGAGAAAGTGGGAGAGAGCATAGGTTATAGGGTTCGTGGTGAATCTAAAACCAGTAGTGCGACTCGCTTGGAAATCGTGACTGAAGGGATCATGACGAGAATGATCCAAACCGACCCTGAATTGACTGGGGTTGATATGGTGATCTTTGATGAATTTCATGAACGCAGCATTCACGCAGATACTGCATTGGCGTTTAGCTTGGAGATCCAAGATGCGCTGCGTGACGATCTAAAAGTGGTGGTGATGTCGGCAACCTTAGATCAACACGCTCTGCAATCTTTGTTACCTGATGCCAAGTATGTTGAATCGCAAGGCCGAACTTTCCCTGTCGACTTCCGCTATCAGCCATTAGGCTCGAATGAATATTTAGCACCTAAGATGGCCAACGTGATTCGTTCTCTGATGGAGAAAGAATCGGGTTCACTTTTGGCTTTCTTACCGGGTGTCTCGGCGATAAAACAAGTGGAATCACAACTTGGGCAATTTGTCAGTGATATTGACGTGTGTCCGTTGTATGGCCAATTGAGTTTTGAACAGCAGCAGAGAGCTATCGCGCCATCGGTGAAAGGGCGTCGAAAAGTGGTATTGGCCACTAACATTGCGGAAACCTCTTTGACGATTGAGGGGATTCGTTTAGTGGTTGATTCGGGGTTAGAACGAGTTGCAAAGTTTGATTTGAAAACCGGTATTACCAAGCTTGAACAAGTGAAAATTTCGCAGTCTTCTGCTGAGCAAAGAGCGGGTCGAGCAGGCCGAATAGAAGAGGGCTTGTGTGTTCGCTTGTACAGCGAAACACAGCTTATGCAGCAACCTGCTGTACCAGAACCTGAAATTCTTCATTCTGATTTGTCTTCGTTGGTGTCTGAATTGACGCAATGGGGCGCTGCGAGTGCTGAGGAACTGCAATGGTTAGACGTTCCACCAAAAGCTTCAACAGAACAAGGTAAGCAACTCTTACAAAACCTGGAACTGTTAGACGCTAATGGGCAGTTCACTTCGCTCGGTAAGCAAGCCCAGCGCCTAGGCATTGAGCCGCGTATCGCTAGTATGCTGATCAAAGCTCAGCAAAACAGTCCAGCCTTGTTGAATGTCGCGATTGTCGCTGCCGCTTTACTCGAAGAGCCGGAACGCAATGTGACGGATATTCAACACTCGCTACATCGACTTAAGCAAAGAAAGCACTCGAAAAATAGCGTGGTGATGCAGCGAGCGAAAAGTCTCGCCAGCAAACTCAATCATCACTTAGATTTGTCACAAGTTGACGAATCATTGCTACCATTAGTGCTTTGTTTTGCATTCCCAGACCGAATTGCACAAGCGAGAAGTGCGAGCAGCAGTGCTTTTCTTCTGGCGAATGGTCACGGTGCTGAAGTTCGTGATGATGATCCATTGGCGAATAATGACTATATCGTCGTGATTGATTTGATGCGCAGCACAGGGCGAGCCAGTCAAGTTTTCTTAGCTACCGCGGTTGATATTGCGCAGCTAGAAGTTGAATTTCCAAAACTGTTTGTGTGTTCCGATTACGCCGATTGGGATGAGAAACGTGGTCGCTTAGTGGCAGAGCAGCGAGTGTCTTTGGGGAAGTTGATTATCAGCACCAAAGCTTTACCAGAACCCGATGCGAATCAGGCGAGCCAAGCGCTACTCAATTACATCGCTCGCTGCGGACTGGAGCGCTTACATTGGACGTCTTCAGCTAAACAGCTCGTTGAGCGTGTACGCTGCGCACAGCTTTGGATGCCAGAGCATGATTGGCCAGCGATGGATGATGCGAGTTTGATTGAAAATCTTGATGAGTGGCTATCACCCTATCTGAATGGTATTAAGTCAGCCAAAGGGCTGTCGAATGTATCGATTGAACAAGCACTGTCGGCTTATCTTGGCTGGCCTCTGAATAAAGAAATAGATCAATGGCTACCGACTAATTACCTGATGCCAACGGGCAGTAAGAAGTCGATTCGATACCAATATCAATCTGAGCCAATGATCTCTGTTCGAATGCAGGAAGTCTTTGGTGAGCAAGATTCACCCTTGATTGCCCAAGGGCGTAAAAAGGTGTTGCTTGAGTTGCTTTCTCCTGCGCAACGACCACTGCAAATTACTCAGGATTTAGCCGGCTTTTGGGCTGGCGCGTACAAAGAAGTACAAAAAGAGATGAAAGGCCGTTACCCAAAACATCCTTGGCCGGATGACCCTGCTAATCATGTAGCAACCACTAAAACTAAACGACAGTTGAACCGATGATGACCAAAATGTTAACGCCAAAAAAGGCACCACCTAAAAAAGCGCCAGCAAAGAAGTCACCAGCGACCAAAGGCAAGCCTAGAAAACCAAGAGCAGCAGCGAAAAAGACTAAACCTAAGGCTAAGACGTCTGGCAAGAGAGGTTGGTTGAAGATTCTGTGGGGCATTTCTTGGAAAGCTGGCTTAGCACTTGCCGCATTGCTGTTGTTCGTCGGTATTTATCTGGATTCAGTGGTTAAGCAGCGTTTTGAAGGTCAGCTTTTTGATCTGCCAACCGTTGTTTATGCTCGTGTGTTGGATCTGTCTCCGGGGACTGCGGTGAGTTTGGTACAGGTTAAGAATGAACTGGATGTACTTAATTACCGTAAAGTGAATTCTCCTCGTCACCCAGGTGAGTACTCTTCTTCTTCAACCAAGATTGAAATGATTCGTCGTCCGTTCGAGTTTGTCGATGGACCGGAAGCGGATCGTCATGTGATGCTGCATTTCAACGGTAACGAGTTAACTCGTATACAGTCGCTAGAGAAGAAAGGCGACATGGGTTATCTACGTGTTGAACCGAAAATGCTCGGTATGCTTGAAAAAAGTAACGATGAGCAACGCCTGTTCTTAAAACGTAATCAGTTCCCAGAAGTGATGGTTGATGCCTTATTAGCAACTGAAGACCGAAGCTTCTATCAACACGATGGGGTATCGCCATTAGCAATCGCTCGTGCAATGGTCGTTAACGTCAAAGCTGGGCGAACGGTACAGGGCGGTAGCACGCTGACACAACAGTTGGCAAAAAACCTATTCCTGTCCAGTGAGCGTACATTGTGGCGTAAGGTTCGTGAAGCCTACATTGCGCTTATCTTGGACCATCGTTACAGCAAAGACCGTATTCTAGAGGCTTACTTAAACGAGGTTTACCTTGGGCAAAATGGTGGGCAAGCGATTCATGGCTTCGGTTTAGCGTCTCGTTTGTATTTCGGTCAACCTATTCAAGAGCTCCGCATCGATCAACTAGCATTGCTGGTGGGTATGGTGAAAGGACCGTCGTATTACAATCCGGTTCGTTACCCTGAGCGTGCTAAGACTCGACGCGATCTGGTTCTTCGCTTATTGATGCAGCAAGACATATTAACTCCGCGACAATACGAAGAAGCGGTGAGTCGTGATTTGGATATTCAAGACAACCCACGTATTGCTAGTCGTCAGCCAGCTTACTTCCAGCAAGTAAACATTGAGCTTAAGAAGTATGTAGGCGATCGATTTGAAGCGAAAAAAGGGATTCGAGTCTTTACCTCTCTGGATCCCGTTTCCCAAGACAAGTTAGAAAAGTCGATTGCTCGTAAAGTGCCTGATTTATCGAAAACGGCAGGTAACAAACTGGAAGCCGCAGCTATTGCCGTGGATCGCAATACTGGTGAAATTCGAGCGATGGTCGGCGGTAAACGTACCGGTTACGATGGTTTTAACCGTGCTTTGAACGCGAGTCGCCCTATTGGTTCTTTGGTTAAGCCTGCCATCTACTTAACCGCATTAGAGCAACCTCAGAAGTATACGTTGGCGACAACATTGAAGGACACGCCACTGAGCTTGAAAGGCAGTAAGGGTAGCGTATGGAGCCCAAGAAACTTCGATCGTAAGTTCCGTGGCGATGTACCCTTGTATGTGGCGCTTTCTAAGTCTTACAACGTACCAACGGTTCGCTTGGGGATGCAGTTAGGCATTGATAGCGTCTCAGATACCATTGGAAAACTGGGTGTCGATAAAAACGAAATTCGCCCAGTACCGTCGATGTTTTTGGGTTCGTTCTCACTGACTCCGTTCCAAGTTGCTCAGATGTACCAAACCATTACCAACTCTGGTCGCATTGCGCCTTTGTCTGCGCTTCGTTCGGTTATTGATAATGATGGTGAGGTTCTGTATCAGTCTATCCCTCGTGTATCACAAAGCGTTGACCAGCAAGCTGCTTGGTTAACAACCTATGCCATGAAGCGTGGTGTATCAGAAGGTACAGGTCGTTTCTTACAAGGTCAGTTTGCATGGGCGGGATTAGCCGGTAAAACGGGTACCAGTAATGACAGCCGTGACAGTTGGTTCGTGGGTGTTGATGGTCGTGAAGTCACGACGATTTGGTTAGGCCGAGATGATAATAAACCGACTAAGCTAACCGGTTCTAGCGGTGCGTTGCGTGTCTATGCTGATTATCTGAAGCAAAGAACGCCTGAACAACTATTACTGCCTTGGCCAACAGGAATTGCGACCGCTAGCTTTACTCGAACTTCTGAAGGGGCGTTAGAGTTTGACTGTGGTGGTACAGTGAAATTGCCGGTCTGGGATGAAAGCGGCAGCATTAAAAAGGGCTGTGAAAGTCAACCAAAACAGTGGCTAGAGAAGCTTTTTCAGTGGTAAAGTCATAACAGAAAAGAATGACAAGGATAGTTTAGATAATGATTTCTCGTTGGTTAGTGAGTAGCTTGGCTATTGTCGGTACTGTGATCAGTTTTCAACTGTTTGCCGCTACTGCAGCACAGGTTGATTCATCAGAACATGTTGAACTTAAACAAGCTCATAAAAGGCCAACCGTTGCTGTCGTTCTTGCTGGTGGTGGGGCAAAAGGTGCGGCTCACATCGGTGTGCTTAAAGCCCTAGAAGAGATGCAAATTCCGGTTGATTACATTACCGGTACCAGCATGGGCGCATACGTTGGTGGTCTTTATGCGACAGGGATGAGCGCCGATGAGATCGAGAGCTTTATTTATACGGTTGATTGGAATCGTGGTTATCGCGATCGCGTTAACCGTAGTGATCGCCGTGTGCGAGACAAAGAATATGAAGACCGTTATCAACTGAATACCGATCTCGGTTTAGGTTGGGGCGAAATCAAAGCCAGAAAAGGTGTGGTTCAAGGTCAGAATATGTTGCGTATTCTGCGCGAGACCACTGGTAATTTATCTCCCCTCGATTCTTTCGACAGCCTCGCTATTCCATATCGCTCTGTCGCAACCGATATTATCGACCTTGAAGAAGTCGTGATCGATCATGGTCACCTTGTTGATGCGATGATGGCGAGTATGTCAGTACCTGGAGCACTTCCTCCTTATGAAGTTGATGGGCGAATGTTGGTCGATGGTGGTGTCACCAATAACATGCCTGTTGATGTTACTAGAGCGATGGGTGCTGACATAGTTATTGCGATTGATATCAGTACTAACTACAAAAGCAAAGAAGACTTCACTAACTTTTTAGCCGCAGCAGACCAACTCTCTAATTACCTTGTTCAACGCAGCACTCAAGAGCAAGCCGCGACGTTAACAGACGATGATTTTTTCCTACGTCCTGATGTTGGGCAAATGGAGACCACCGAGTTCGATAAAATGCCGACGGCTTATCATGCTGGATACGAAGCAACAAGGCAGTATACGGATCAGCTTTCTAAGTTGGCGCTCTCTAACGCAGACTATCAAAAGTATATTGATCAGAAACAGCAAGCTCGAAAGCAGCTAAAACATGGCGACCAGACTGTCGTTGATAGAGTTATTATTAACAACAACACCCACTATTCAGATAAGTTAATCGAAAATCGTTTAAACCTCGATTCTGGTCAGGTTATTAAAACCAGTGAAATCGAATCTAAAGTGAAAGATCTTTATGCCTTAGATCGGTTCGAGTTGGTTACTTATGAATTTGAAAATGTTGATGGTGAGGATCAACTGCTGGTCGATGTGAACGAAAAATCTTGGGGTCCAAACTACCTCAATTTTCGATTCTTTCTTGAAGATGATTTCTCTACAACCAGCCAGTACTCGCTCGGTGTCTCTGCCAACTTTACCGATATTAATAAGCATGGTGCAGAGCTAAGAACTAATATCGAGATGGGAACGGACAAACGCATTGAGGCGGAACTCTTCTCACCATTCTTTTCGAGTCAAAAGTTGTTCACATCTGTGTCTATTGCTTACAGCAACCAGAATCGAAACCTGCCAGCAGGAATCGGCGAGATTGGAGAACCTACACTGGATGCAACCAAAGACTACTTACCAATGTCTTATCAAGAGTATCTGAGTGAATTTGCATTGGGCTATCAACCGACATTGTGGCAAGAGCTGAAATTTGGTGCACGTTATACAGATGGCAGTATTGAGGTGGCATCATTACCTTCACTAGGAAGTGGTGGCTATAAACGTATTGGTGCCTTTGCCAGTTATAGATTGGATACTTTGGATAACTTCAGTCTTCCTACCGAAGGTTATTTTGTCGATTTAGAGTACCTTATCTCTCATGACGATTTTGAGAATGAGAGCTCTAATGGTGGTTCAGATTTCTCTTCTGAGAGTGATACAGTCTTTGAACTTTCGGCCAATTTTATGGCAGCACAAAGCATTGAAAAGCATACTTTAGTCGCAAAGGTTGATTACGGCATCGTAGAAAGTAAAAACTCAGTCTTTCCGATTGATCCGAAAGAGCTAGGAGGGTTCCTTAATCTATCCGGTATTCCAAGAAATAGTTTGATCGGTCAGAACTTAGCTTACACCAGTTTGATCTACCGTTATAAGTGGTTTGAAAATGACTTCGGCCTCTTTGAATCACCGTTCTACGTGGGCGCCTCTATTGAACATGGTGGTGTTTGGTCGAACAATGACTTAAAACTGGATGAAGCTCCAATGTATACTGCAGGCTCTGTTTTTGCGGGTGTCGACTCACCCATCGGGCCGATCATATTAGCTTATGGTCGAACCGAAGATAACTTTGATTCGGTGTATCTGATTGTCGGTACTTCCTACAAATAATCATGCGTAGAGTCACCGTTTAACTGCGTAAATAGGCAAAAATAGTGGGACTTTCGTCTTAACTTGCTATGTTGGTCAAAATGATAAGATTTTAATTTAACGTTAAATTTGCTATTCTACCGCCCACAGTTTGGCCTCTATGATGCCGCTCATCAATACAAATTGAATGACAAAAATGGCAATGGAGAGCCAAGTTTCCAAGGATGTTCGCTTCTTTATTTTACTAATAATTATGAAGGTAAGAAGTGAACCGCAATGAGAGGAAAAAAGTCGTGCTTGAAGCCTACCGTAAACACGTCGAAGAACGTGCTGCCGAGGGAGTTGTCCCAAGACCACTAGATGCTGAGCAAGTCGCTGGCCTAGTTGAACTTCTAAAGAATCCACCTCAAGGTGAAGAAGAAATCATTCTTGACCTACTAGAAAATCGCATTCCACCGGGTGTAGATGAAGCTGCTTACGTAAAAGCTGGCTTCCTTACGGCTATCACTAAAGGTGAAGTAGCTTCTCCACTAGTAAGCAAAGCAAAAGCTGCACAACTGCTTGGTACTATGCAAGGTGGTTACAACATCGAGTCTCTAGTGTCTCTGTTAGACGATGCTGAGCTTGCTCCAATCGCAGTTAAAGCCCTGTCTCATACTCTA
Source organism: Vibrio sp. 10N.247.310.17 (assembly GCF_041466605.1). NCBI lineage: Bacteria > Pseudomonadati > Pseudomonadota > Gammaproteobacteria > Vibrionales > Vibrionaceae > Vibrio > Vibrio sp. 10N.247.310.17. The sequence goes on from NZ_JBFSTC010000011.1 coordinate 53,609, forward strand.
CTGATGTTCGATGCGTTTTACGATGTAGAAGATAAAGCGAAAGCAGGTAATGCTTCAGCACAACAAGTACTTCAATCTTGGGCTGATGCTGAATGGTTTACAGCGAAAAACAAAGTAGCGGAAAAGATCACCGTTAAAGTATTTAAAGTTACCGGTGAAACTAACACTGATGACTTATCACCAGCGCCTGATGCATGGTCACGTCCTGATATCCCAGTGCACGCGAAAGCGATGCTGAAGATGGAACGTGATGGCATTACTCCTGATGAACAGGGTAGCGTTGGTCCAATCAATCAAATTGAAGAAATGCAAAAAGACGGCATTCCACTGGCTTACGTTGGTGATGTTGTTGGTACAGGTTCTTCACGTAAATCGGCAACAAACTCAGTACTTTGGTTCATGGGTGAAGATATCCCATTCGTACCAAACAAGCGTACTGGCGGTGTTTGTCTGGGTGGTAAAATTGCCCCAATCTTCTACAACACAATGGAAGATTCAGGCGCACTACCCATTGAACTGAACGTACAAGACATGAACATGGGCGATGTCATTGATATCTACCCGTACGAAGGTGTTGTTCAGAAGAACGGTTCTGTGATTTCAAACTTTGAGCTAAGCAAAGTACTTCTTGATGAAGTGCGTGCTGGTGGCCGTATTCCACTGATCATTGGTCGTGGCCTAACGGGTCGTGCTCGTGATGCTCTAGGCCTAGCTGAAACCGATCTGTTTGCTAAACCAATCGATCCTTCTGCTTCTGATAAAGGCTACACATTAGCTCAGAAGATGGTAGGTAAAGCGTGTGGCGTTGAAGGTGTGCGTGCGGGTCAGTACTGCGAACCTAAAATGACAACGGTAGGTTCTCAAGATACTACCGGTCCTATGACGCGTGATGAGCTGAAAGATCTGGCTTGTCTAGGCTTCTCTGCGGATCTTGTGATGCAGTCTTTCTGTCACACATCTGCATACCCGAAACCAGTTGATGTAAACACTCACCATACACTGCCTGATTTCATCATGAACCGTGCAGGTGTTTCACTTCGTCCGGGTGATGGTGTTATCCACTCATGGTTAAACCGTATGCTTCTTCCTGATACTGTAGGTACAGGTGGTGACTCGCATACTCGTTTCCCTCTAGGTATTTCATTCCCTGCTGGTTCTGGTTTGGTAGCATTTGCTGCGGCAACAGGCGTTATGCCTCTTGATATGCCTGAATCTATCTTGGTTCGCTTTAAAGGCGAAATGCAACCGGGTATCACACTACGTGACCTAGTACATGCAATTCCGCTTTACGGTATCAAGCAAGGTCTACTAACGGTAGAGAAAGCAGGAAAGATCAATGAGTTCTCTGGTCGTGTACTAGAAATTGAAGGTGTTGAGCACCTATCTGTTGAGCAAGCATTTGAACTTTCAGATGCATCAGCTGAGCGTTCTGCGGCTGGTTGTACGGTTAAGCTATCTCAAGAGTCTATCGATGAGTACCTGAACTCGAATATCGTTATGCTTAAGTGGATGATCGCTGAAGGTTACGGTGATGTTCGTACGATTGAGCGTCGTATCACCGCAATGGAAGAGTGGTTAGCGAACCCTGAGTTGCTATCTGCTGATTCAGATGCGGAATACGCACACGTTATCGAGATTGATCTTGCTGACATCGATCAACCAATCCTATGTGCACCAAACGATCCAGATGATGCTCGTCTTCTTTCTGACGTTCAAGGCACTGAGATTCAAGAAGTGTTCATCGGTTCTTGTATGACCAACATCGGTCACTTCCGTGCAGCAGGTAAGATGCTAGAAGAGTTTAATGGCTCTTTAAATACTCGCCTATGGGTTGCTCCGCCAACTAAGATGGATAAAGACCAACTGACAGAAGAAGGTTACTACGGCATCTTCGGTCGTGCTGGGGTTCGTATTGAAACTCCGGGTTGTTCATTATGTATGGGTAACCAAGCTCGTGTTGCTGATGCTTCGACGGTTATGTCTACGTCTACTCGTAACTTCCCGAACCGTTTAGGTAATGGAGCGAACGTTTATCTAGCTTCTGCAGAACTTTCTGCTGTTGGTGCGATTCTTGGTCGTATCCCAACTAAAGAAGAGTACTTAGCGTACGCAGAGAAGATTAATGCAACCGCTGCCGATACTTACCGTTACTTGAACTTCCATAAAATGGGTCAGTACACGGAAAAAGCGGACACGGTTATTTTCCAAGAACCAGCCTAGTTCCTCGTCATATTTGTAGCGGCAGCGTTGTTGACTGCGTACGTTCACCCTAATCACATAGAGTTTCTATGCTCATAGGGATGAACGTACTTGTCGCCTAGCTGTCACTCCAACTATTTAGAGGAACCCAAATGATAGAGCGTCTACTTCGGTAGGCGTTTTTTTATGTCTGAATGTTAGAAGACGAGCGACTCGATCTCTTGATGACTTCGCTATATACTCGCCTCATTTTTTACCCTATCTGTCATTAGTGCGCGGAGCCTTTATGGAATTTGAATTTACACGAAACACTTTAATGGGCGAGTACTATGTAAAGTGCAGCATGGGTCATGAAATTGTTGGCCGCTGGCTTCAAGAAGAGATCGGGAAAGATAAGCAGAAACTGGATCATGTGATGGCGTTGATTGAGCAATCTCGACAAGATCTGAGCAATGAAGTGACGCTACTAGGCAAAGAGATCAGCCTAGCGATCAGTGAAGACGACGTAACAATTCAAGAAAATGTGCTAGGGCACGAACAAGAGATGGAACAGGGCAGTGAGTTCGATTTCTATAATTGTGAAAGCGAAGCAAGCTGCGGAATCGATGATTTCGAGTTGCTAATCGAACGTTGGATTGATTTTTTAGGTTACTAATTGCAATGGTTTTGCATCATGAAATCTTCATTGCCCAAAACTAGAGCAACGACAATGCAGCGCATTAAGATAGTGAAAAGGCCGCACCATATTGGTGCGGCCTTTTTCTTTTCTAAAACGGTATTATTTTTATTTCATTTAAAATCAATAGTTTAACTTTTTGGCACGCTACTTGGATTGTAATAAGAGTATTAACGGATTAAGTGAAGAATTTAAGGAAAGAATATGAAATTAATAAATGCCATTGTTAAGCCATTCAAATTAGACGATGTACGCGAAGCGCTCTCTGATGTTGGTATTGAAGGTATGACCGTTTCCGAAGTGAAAGGCTTTGGTCGTCAGAAGGGGCACACTGAATTGTATCGTGGTGCAGAGTACCAAGTGGACTTCCTACCAAAGGTAAAGTTAGAGATTGCAACCCAAGCTGAAAATGTTGACCGAGTTGTTGAAGCTATTAGCCAAGCGGCGCACACCGGGAAAATCGGCGATGGCAAAATTTTTGTGTATGACCTAAGCCAAGCTGTACGAATTCGTACTGGTGAAATGGATGCTGAAGCACTTTAAAGAATTACAAGGACTGGAGACTTTAATATGGAACTTACAACAACAGTAGCGGAACTACGTTACGCACTAGACACTTTTTTCTTCCTCATTTCAGGTGCGTTGGTCATGTGGATGGCTGCAGGCTTTGCGATGTTAGAAGCTGGCCTCGTTCGTTCAAAGAACACTACAGAAATTTTAACTAAGAACATTTGTTTGTACGCCATTGCTTGTACGACTTTCTTAGTCGTTGGTTACAACATTATGTATGTAGATAACGGCGAAGGTGGCTGGTTGCCGTCATTTGGTACTCTGATTGGTACTCAAGGTGAAGGTGCAGACCACTCATTAGAATCAGACTTCTTCTTCCAAGTCGTTTTCGTTGCAACAGCAATGTCTGTGGTATCAGGTGCGGTTGCTGAGCGAATGAAACTTTGGTCATTCCTTATCTTCTCTGTCGTGCTAACAGCATTCATCTACCCAATGGAAGGTTACTGGACTTGGGGCGGTGGTTTCCTATCAGAAGCCGGCTTCAGTGACTTTGCTGGTTCAGGTATCGTACATATGGCTGGTGCTTCAGCAGCCTTAGCGGGTGTTCTTCTGCTGGGTGCTCGTAAAGGTAAATATGGTAAGAACGGTGAAATCTACCCGATTCCAGGTTCAAACATGCCGTTAGCAACGCTAGGTACATTTATCCTTTGGTTTGGTTGGTTCGGTTTCAACGGCGGTTCTCAACTTATGGTTTCTGACTTTGAGAACGCGACAGCAGTAGGTCAAATCTTCCTTAACACCAACGCAGCAGCTGCAGCAGGTGCGATTGCAGCACTACTAGTATGTAAAACAACTTGGGGTAAAGCAGACCTAACAATGATTCTTAACGGTGCGTTAGCGGGCCTAGTAGCAATCACTGCAGACCCTCTATCACCATCACCTCTATTTGCTGTAGCGATTGGTTCTGTATCTGGTGCATTGGTTGTATTCAGCATCATCGCTCTAGACAAAGCTAAGATTGATGATCCAGTAGGTGCTATATCGGTACACGGTGTGTGTGGTTTCTTCGGTCTAATGGCTGTACCACTAAGCAATGCTGATGCAACGTTTGGTGCTCAACTATTGGGTGCAGCAGTAATCTTTGCATGGGTATTCGGTGCTAGCCTAGCGGTATGGGCAGTGCTTAAAGTAACAATCGGTATCCGAGTAACTGAAGATGAAGAACTTGAAGGTATGGACATGCACGATTGTGGTGTCGGTGCTTATCCAGAGTTTGTGTCTGTAAAATAGAACACTATGTATTAATTCATAATTTACAAATATTTACATATTACCCACTTGAAACCTGCTCTCATGAGCAGGTTTTTTTGTGCTCTATCATTGAAATTAATATTTTAATAAATATAATAACGCAACTGATATAGATTATCATTTCGATATAAAGGATTTTACCAATGAAAAAATTGCTAACTCTTTCAGCTCTAGCATGTAGCGCAATCGCACCAACGGCTGCAATCGCTGCTGAAGAAGTAAACGTATACTCTTACCGTCAACCTTTCCTTGTTGAACCTATGTTTGATGAGTTCACAAAAGAGACTGGTATCGAGGTGAATGTTAAGTTTGCTAAGAAAGGTTTAGCAGAGAAGCTAGCTCAAGAGGGCGAATACAGCCCAGCAGATGTGGTATTAACTGTTGATATCAGCCGCCTATCTGAGCTAACTGAAAAAGGTTTAGTTCAAGCTGTAGAAAGTGATGTTCTAGAAAAGAATATCCCAGCTCAGTACCAAGACACAGCTAACGAGTGGTTCGCTCTAACAACTCGTACACGTAGTGTTTACTCTTCTCGTGACCGTGTTGGTCGTCTAGGTGAAGATTTCACTTACGCTGATCTAGCTAAACCAGAATTCAAAGGTAAAATCTGTACACGTAGCGGTAAGCACCCATACAACGTTTCTCTAGTATCTTCGATGATTGCTCACAAAGGTGAAGCTGAAACGAAAGAATGGCTAGAAGGCTTAAAAGCAAACCTAGCACGTAAGCCTCAAGGTAATGATCGTGCACAAGTTAAAGCGATCAAAGAAGGTCTATGTGACGTTTCTCTTGGTAATAGCTACTACCTAGGTAAGATGGTTAACGATAAAGAGCAAAAAGCTTGGGCTGACGCTGTTTACCTTAACTTCCCTAACCAAGAGACAACAGGTACTCACGTAAATATCTCTGGTATGGCAATGGCTAAATTCTCTCCAAATAAAGAGAACGCGGTTAAGCTAATGGAATTCCTATCTGGTGACGTGGCGCAAGGCATGTACGCAGAAGTGAACTACGAATACCCAGTTAAAGCTGATGTTAAACCTTCAGAGCTTGTTGCTTCTTGGGGGGAATTCAAAGCTGATACAATTTCTCTAGACCAGATTGCTGACCACCACGCAGCTGCAATCAAGCTACTAGACGAAGTTAAGTTCGATCTATAATTTTTTACTGTAGGCTTCGGCCCAAGTAAAATGACAGCCTCAAGTCGCCATTTCGGTAACTTGGGGTTGTTTTGTTTTGGAAAATCACTTTTTGATACAAAGCTCCCCGTTAATCCCCAGAGTTATGAGCATCTCACCTTGAAGTCATTACAGTATATGGGTATAAATAACCCCCCATTAAAAGGATATGAGATGTATTTGCAAATGCATTTGTGTTTCATTAAGCCTCGTTGTAGTTAGGCGATGAAAGAAAAGAATGATTTATGGAACACCAGTAGCTGCATCATTGCTGTATTGCTGGTTTTACCGATTTTAGCGATTTTTACGACTGCTGTTGGAGAAACTGATGAGCTATTTTCTCATCTTATGTCCACAGTAATGCCCACCTATACTTATAATACGGTGGTTTTAGTCATAGGAACCTTATTCCTGTCTTTGGCTTTTGGTATTCCGTCAGCTTGGATTATGGCAATGTGCCGTGTTCCAGGAGAACGCGTTTTACAGTGGGCGTTAGTGCTGCCATTAGCAATGCCAGGCTATATTGTCGGGTATATCTTTACCGATTGGTTCGACTTTGCTGGTCCGGTTCAAATTCTGCTACGAGATTTAACAGGCTGGGGGCCCGGAGAGTACTGGTTCCCAGACATTAGAACCTTGTTCGGAGCTATTATTGTTCTGTCACTTGTTCTCTACCCCTATGTTTATTTGCTATGCCGCGCGGCTTTTATGGAGCAAAACGTCTCCTTATTGCAATCCGCTCGGTTGTTAAAGTGTTCACCTTGGGAAAGCTTTCGTCGTATTTCCTTGCCGCTTGTTCGTCCATCAATGGCGGTCGGTCTATCACTGGTTGCAATGGAAACCATTGGTGACTTTGGTACCGTAAGTTACTTTGCAGTCAATACCTTAACGACTGCGGTTTACGATACTTGGTTAGGTTACTCAAGCTTAACGGCTGCTGCGAAAATATCGGCGATCATGCTGGTTATTGTGATCCTACTATTGAGTTCAGAGCGATACAGCCGTCGCAAACAGAAATTATTCCAGAATCAACTCAGTAGTCGTGAAGATTTTCGTTACGACCTTTCCGGTTGGAAGAAGTGGTTAGCATTGTTTTGGTGCTGGGGATTGGTGTGTGTCGCATTCTTGTTCCCTCTTGCCCAGTTAATGATTTATGCCTACAAATATTTTGCTCAAAGCTGGACCCCGGAATTTAGAGAGTATGCCATTAATAGCCTTTATGTTTCGGTAGTTGCTGCAATTATTGGTGTCGTTATTGCTTTGATTGTGAACTTCAATCAACGTGTTAGCCCAAGTAAGAAAAATCAGGCTTATATGCGTATCGCTTCTATGGGCTATGCCGTTCCAGGCACCGTGTTAGCCATTGGTGTGATGGTCCCAGTTTTGTTTATGGATCATTTAGTCAACGACATTGCAAAAGTGATGGAATGGACAGGACCAGGTTTGATCTTCTCTGGTTCTATGTTTGCACTTATCTTTGCCATGGTCGTGCGTTTTTCAGCGGTTGCAATTGGCAGCATTGAAAGTAGCTTGAGTAAAGTTTCTCCTTCATTGGATATGGCATCTAAAACAATGGGCTGCAATACCAACCAGATGTTACGTCGTGTTCATTTACCTTTGATTAAACGCGGCGCGTTGATCGCAGGTTTACTGGTGTTTATCGAATCAATGAAAGAGCTAAATGCGGCATTGCTGTTACGTCCTTTCAACTTCGAAACATTGGCGACCTATGTTTATAACTATGCCTCAGATGAGCACCTAGAGTTGGCGGCGATGCCTGCTGTATTATTGGTGTTAGTGGGCTTAATTCCTCTGATTATCGTAAACCGTTCCTTGGAGCAGAAACACTAATGAGTTGTGCATTATCAATTAAAGATCTGACTTGTAAGTACGAGTCCCAAACTATTTTGGAATCTCTTTCTTTAGAAGTTGAGCATGGTGAAATTGTTTGTCTGCTTGGTGCCAGTGGTTGTGGTAAGACTACGCTGCTGAAAGCGATTGCCGGCTTGCTTCCATTGAGTAGTGGCGTCATGAGCTTGAACTGTCAAACCATCGACGATGGAGACAACTGGTTACCACCTGAGCAGAGAAACATCGGAATGATCTTTCAAGATTACGCCCTGTTTCCGCACTTGACGGTAAACCAGAATATCTGCTTTGGCCTCAAAGGTCTTTCTGAACAGCAAAAGAAAGAGAAAGTTCAAGAGATGTTGGAGCTAGTTCACTTAGATGAATTCGGTGACCGATACCCACATCAACTTTCTGGTGGTCAACAGCAGCGCGTAGCGATTGCTCGTTCTTTAGCGTACAAGCCGGACTTATTGTTATTGGATGAACCCTTCTCAAATATTGATACTCAAGTTCGCCATGAGTTGATCTCTCAGATTCGTAAAATATTTAAAAAGCAGGGTGTTACTGCTATTTTTGTAACGCACAGCCGTGAAGAAGCATTCGCTTTTTCAGATAAAATGGCGGTAATGAACCATGGTGTGATTGAGCAATATGGTTCTGCATCTGAGTTGTACTTCCACCCATCGAGTAAGTTTGTTGCTGATTTCTTAGGTGGTGGTAGCTACTTGAATGCAAAGCGTATTTCAGATAATGAATTTGAAACGAGCTTGGGTCTGATAGAAGCGAAAGCACAAACTCAGATCGAAGTGGGAGCGGAATGTGCGTTGTTACTAAGACCACAGCATATAGTGGCGAGTCATGATGTCGACAGTAACCTGTCAGTGTTGGAACAACAATTTATGGGCGACCACTGTCGCTATGTGATTGAAGCTAACGGTCAGAAACTGTTAGCAACGTCTTCTGAGGCTCTAGGTGTTGGTATGCCAGTCACCGTCAAAGTAGATACCAAAGGTGTGTTGGCGTTTTAATGATACGCAGTAAGTATCGTTCTGCCGAAAAGTAAAATGCATTCGTAAAAAAGCCCAGCACTTTGATACAGAGTACTGGGCAAGAGTTCTTCACCTATAGGCTTTAACAAGGCAGTGGTTTGTTAAGTCCCATTCAAAACTGCTGCACTCTATAAGTCTATAGAGAGAGGAAGTCTTTCACTTTTTGAAGAACACGTTCTGCAGTGTCTTTATCTTCCATTTCTGCGAAGATTCGCAGTAACGGCTCTGTTCCGGAGAAGCGAGCGATCACCCAGCCACCATTCTTGAAGTACACTTTAGCGCCATCTTCATAGCTAACTTTTTCAATGTCGTATTCAAATTCAGGCAGTTGTTTCTCTACGCAAATCTTGGTGTAGAGGGCTTCTTTCTCTGAAGGCTTAAACTGGCAATCTCCTTCTGCCGTATAGGCATAGCCATACTTAGAGTAGATTTCATCAAGTAACTCAGATAGTTTTTTGCCTGTTACACTGATCATCTCAACCAGTAAGCTTGAAGCAAATACGCCATCCTTACCTTTGATGTGACCTCGAATGGTTAAACCGCCCGAGCTTTCACCACCAATCAGTGAATCATCCGCTTCCATTTGAGAGCTGATATGCTTAAAGCCTACAGGAACCTCAAAGCTCTTCTCACCATGATCTGCCGCTACTCTGTCGAGTAGATGCGTGGTGGCGATATTACGAACGACAGAGCCCTTCCAGCCTTTGTATTCCAGTAAGTAGTAGTAAAGTAGGAGTAGCACTTCGTTAGGGTGAATGAAGTGACCTTTCTCATCAATGATGCCTAAACGGTCGGCATCGCCATCAGTACCAATACCAATGTCATATCCTTCTGCTGCCACCAAGTGCTTCAAGCGATAGAGCGTAGCGGCATTCGGAGAAGGCATTAGGCCACCGAAATCTGGGTTCTTACCATCGTTGATTACATCGACATCACAGCGACCGTTGATCAGTACTGTTTGCAGAGCATTTTTTGCAACACCAAACATTGGATCAATCAGTACGCGCAGGTTGGCTTTCTTTATCGAGTCGATATCAATGAAGTTGATGATTGAATCAACAAAGTCGTTCATCGGGTTGATGACCTCGATTTCTTTGTCGTTTAACGCTTGTTCGAAATCGACTCGTATAACATCTTCGTTGGTCAGTGTTGCGATTTGCTGTTCGATCTTCTCTGTGATGATCTCGTCAGCATCGCGTCCACCTTCAATGAACACCTTTATGCCGTTATAGTCCGCTGGGTTGTGAGAAGCGGTAATACAAGCAGAGTAAATACATCCCATCTCTTTTGCTTGGAACATCACGATAGGTGTTGGAACGAACTTATCAATGAAGCTTACTTTGATGTTGTTCGCCGCGAGTACTTCTGCAAACCAGCATGCCGCTTTATCTGAAAGGAAGCGACGGTCATAGCCGATAACGAAGCCATTCTTGGCTGCATCTTCATTATTGATGATGTTAGCGAGCGCTTGCGCTACAAGGCGAACATTGTCTCTGGTGAACTCTTCACCAATGAAAGCGCGCCAGCCACCTGTACCAAATTTAATCATTAGAAAATCCTTTTAGTCTCATTGCCTCAAGTCGATAAAGACTTGAGGCAAGAGCTGTTCGTTAAATTAAGTGACTAGCCTAGAACAACGACAACGTCGTTCACGCTGCCTTTTGCTTGTACTGGGATTGCACCTTCAACTGCCTTACCGTTGATAGTGATAGAGGTAACCCCTTTGCTTACTGCATTTGGGTTTTGCACTGTGATGTTGTAAGTCGCGCCACGCCATTGACGAGTAACCTCGAATTCCGGCCAATCAGTCGGGATACAAGGATCGACTGTTAATCCTTCAAAGCCTGTGCGAACACCAAGAATAAAGTTGGTTACCGCGAAGTAAGCCCAACCAGAGGTACCCGTTAACCAAGGGTGGTTTGCACGACCATGGTCTTGATGATCTTTACCCATGATGAACTGCACGTACGAGTATGGTTCTGCATAACGCGTTTCAATCATGTCGTTTTGGTTGTACGGGTTCAGTGCGTCGTAGAATTTCATCGCACGGTCACCACGACCTAGCTTCGCTTCTGCTACCCAAGCCCATGGGTTCGGGTGAGAGAAGATTGCGCCATTCTCTTTAACGCCTTGGTAAACGCGAGTCACAAAGCCGATATCGTCATTTGGTGTAGCAAATGATGGAGAGTTTAGGTGTAAGCCGTATTCAGAGAATAAGTTCTCATCAACTGCGTCCATCGCTTTCTCGCCACGCTCTTGAGATACCGCACCAGATAGAACCGCTAGCGTGTTTGACTCAAGGTGTACACGACCTTCAGCTTGTTGAGCGGTACCGATCTTATCGCCATTTTTAGTCAGACCACGGATGTACCAACCACCCTCGTCATCCCATAGGTGTGTTTCACACGCTTCACGTACGTTCGCGGCCATTTCTGTGTATTTAGTAACGTCAGCATCGTTATTACGGAACTTAGCCAGGTCTAGGAATTCTTGTAGAGCCCAGAAGTGCAGGAATGAAACCATTGAAGATTCACCGCCACCAAGGTTCAAACAGTCATTCCAGTCTGCACGAAGGCCCTTACAGATACCTGTTTGCCCCACGTATTCTGCAGAAAAGTTCAGTGCCGCTTTCATGTGTTCGTAAACGGTCGCTTCGCCACCGTCTGCGTATGGAATTACTTCATCAAAGAAGTCATGTTCACCTGTTTCCATTACATATTTGATGATGGTTGGAACGATCCATAAGTGATCATCAGAACAGGTGTCTTCAATGCCGTGGATCTTATCGTCGTCTGAAGGCGTTGGAACAACCGTTGGCGATTTTGAAGGTTCAACGTCAGCTTTCTCTGGATCGAACCAATCAGGATCGAACAAGTGTAGACCGTAGCCCGCTTTCACTTGGCCACGAAGCAGATCGATAATACGTTTCTTGGTCATTTGTGGGTTGGCATGAGGTACTGAGATCGCGTCTTGCGCAGTATCACGGTAGCCAAGGCCAGTACGGCCACCGACTTCAATGAATGAAGCAAAGCGAGACCAAACCACACAGGTTTCCGCTTGATATAGCGTCCACGTGTTGATCATTGTGTCTAAGCCTTCGTTTGGCGACTTAACTTGGAATTTGTTGCAACGCTCGTCCCAGTGATCTTTGATACCTTGGAAAGCGGCATCGACGTTTGCTGTATCTTGGTATTTCTCACGTAGGCGTTCACCGTTGCCTTTACCGATACCGAGTACATAAGCAAAGCGAACTTCTTCACCCGGTTGAATCGTAAATTGCTTGTGCAGAGAACCACAGTGGTTGTAACAGGTTTGAGCGCTGTTAGAACACTTACCGTTTTCAACCGCAATTGGATTTGCTTCATCACGGTACATGCCTAGGAAGTTGTCACGTTGGCCATCGTAGCTGTCTGGTGAGAAAGTTGAAGCTAGGTAGTAGAAGCCTTCAAAGTCGTTAGTGTTGTAGTACAGGTCGTACTCCAGAACACCTTCTTGGTAAGACGTGCCTGCAGAGTACAGAGACATCTGATGGTTCTGGTTATCCGATTGGATGTGGCTGAAAGAGAACTCAACAAATGAGAAAGTGCTGATGGTTCTTGGCTTGTCAGTGTTGTTCTTCAGCACGACGTCCCAAACTTCTGCATCTTCACCCTTAGGAACGAATAACGTTTTAGTTGCGGTAATACCGCTGTATTCACACTTGAACTTAGAGTATGACAGGCCATGGCGTACTTCGTAGTTCGCTTCATCTAGGCTCTTTGCCACAGGCTGCCAAGAGATAGACCAGTAATCGCCCGTCTCATCATCACGCAGGTAAACATAGTGTCCTGGACGGTCGAAGGTGCCGTTTGGACGGAATTTAGTAACACGGTTGTATTCCGGAGAATTGTAGAACGAGTAACCGCCCGCATTGTGCGAAATTACGGTACAAAACTTTTCAGTACCTAGGTAATTGGTCCAAGGTGCTGGTACATCAGGGCGAGTGATGACGTATTCGCGATTGTCGTTATCGAAATAGCCGTATTTCATTGTCATTTCCTTTTTAACAAACTGCATCTATGCAGCTAATTTTTAAATAGTGATGCTGAGTCGAATCTGACTGAGCACCTTAATCAGGGGAAGCAAGTACTCGACTTGAGTGTGCTTTGGTTTCGTTTTATTGAGCTTTCCAAGGGTTGCGATAATCAACATTGAGTCTGTCGAGTAATGGCAGGTGGCCCTTTAGGCGAGATAGGTAATCTAGCCAGTTTCGGTTGTTTTTATGTGTCCAACATCCTTCAGCTAAAGCGCTAATTCTTGGAAATACCATGTAATCCATGCGCTTTTGATTGGTAACGATCTCACACCATAGAGCACACTGAATTCCGCGGATCCGCTTACGAATTGGATCGGTGTCAGATATCTCAGCGAGGGCTTCGTAGGTATAAGCTTGTTCTAAGGGGATAACGGCAGCCCAATCTACGCCCGGTTCTTCCGGTGCATAATCTTGGGTCATGTCGAGATAGGTAAACTGTGCTGGTTGCAGCACCACATCAAAGCCTTGGCGAGCACAATTGATAGCGGCTTCTTCACTGAGCCATGAATAGATGATGGTCTCTTTGCTCACCTTGTCGCCGTGCTGTGCTTCTTCCCAGCCCACCATGCGCTTACCAAGTTGTTTGAGTTTGTTCTCGGCATAGCGGAATAGGTGGCCTTGTAGGTCTTTGCTGTCTTGATACTGGTGCTCTTTCATCAGTGCTTGAGCGGCAGGGCTGTTGGTCCACACGCCCGGTGGTACTTCATCTGCGCCCATGTGAATCAATTCGCTAGGGAAAAGTTCTGCGACTTCTTCAATCACAGCATCTAGGAACTGATAAGTACCTGGCAAGCCTGGATTTAGTACATTGTCGTTGTAGTGCTGAATACTCTTGTATTGAGTAGTGTCGGCTTGCTCTACCAGCATGTCAGGCAGCGACTTTATTGCGGCGCGACAGTGTCCTGGGATATCGATCTCTGGGATCACCGTGATGCTGCGTTGCTCTGCGTATTCAATGACTTCACGAATCTGTTGCTGCGTGTAGAAGCCGCCATAGTTATCCGCAAGGTGGGTGTATTGCGGTTCTAATGCATGATCAGGACCGCGCCAAGCGCCGATTTCAGTCAGCTGAGGCAGGCTCTTAATCTCAATTCTCCAACCTTCATCGTCAGTTAGGTGCCAATGAAATACGTTGAACTTGTAGTGCGCCAGTTGATTGATTAAACGCTTCACTTGCTCTACTGAGTGGAAGTGACGCGCGCAATCCAACATCATGCCTCGGTACTTAAAGCGAGGGTGATCGGCGATTTTGCAGCATGGAATAGAAAAATTTTCGGCATCCAGTTGTTGAATCAATTGAATCAGACTTGCCACGGCGTGTGTAAACCCAGACTGGCTACCTGATTCAACAATTATTTGTTGTTCAGTAATGCGGAGTTTGTATTCTGCTTCGTCTAATGTTGGATTGCTGCGAAATAGAATGTCGCCGCTTTCGTCTTTTGAAAGTTCAGTTGAAAGGTCATTCGAAATCGACAGTTCAAAGGTAGAAAGTAACTCTTGCTGCAACCAAGAGACGGCTTTATCTGCAAGGTGAGATTGAACCTCAATCTTGCATTCACAGCTTAGCGCGAAACTACCTTGCTTGAGTTCGATCTGATTTGGTTGAGGAATCAATGCTATCTCAGAAGCGTTAACTTCAGGTATTTGATTGCGTTCACGGTATGGCGAAGCCAGTACTATGGGTGATATCGCGACAGGCAGTACCGATGTTTCTCCATCATGATGTGACTGGATAAAGGCATCGTTAAGGCCATCAGAATAGAAGCGGAATGGGGCGCTTTGAATACTGAATTCAAGGTAGTAATGGTTGTTGGCCTTTAATACTGAAGAACTTGGTTTGAACGAGCAAAAGCTGCCAACTTGAGTCAGCTCTCCTTGCGATAAACTCTCTGGAAGGATGAAACGATCAAATGCAAAGTGCAGAGACCAATCTTTTACGTCGAGGTCACTTAAGTTATGTACCGTAAGGCCAAATCGGCAGTTATTTTTTTGTTCAGAAAGAACAGCTAAGTCGATGCGATAATTCATATAACTTCCCTGCTAAGCCTGTTGATACAAGTTGTGTTGTGACTTGCCGGCAAACATCAATGCGCCTTCGATAGCGTCAAATTGAGGTTTAACGATCCATTGTTGTACTGGTGGTGATAGCCAGTTGAGAATACGCTCAGCGATACTTCCCATTAAGCACACCTTGTCAGCGCCTTTTCGATGCAGCGCTAATACAAACATTTCGATATCGGCTGCAGTCTGCTTAAGCATCTCTATAGCCAGTTCATCGCCTTCATTTGCCAGTTGAAAAATGACGGGTGAGAATTGACCGTAATCCTTTGGAATCGCGCCTTTTGACCATGCCACGATCGCATCAACATCATTATTGAAATGATTCATAACATGTTGAGTCAGTGGGGTTTTGTTACGAATGCCATCTTCAGCGAGTAGAACTTGCTGAATTAAACGAAGGCCCATCACTGCGCCGCCGCCTTGGTCAGAAATTGGAAATTCACGACCACCAACCACGTGTTGTTCGCCGTTGTTTAGGTAGATACCACATGAACCTGTACCACCAATCATGATCGCGCCGTCTTGGCCATTATGTGCACCAATACATGCACCATAGGCGTCTGTATTGAGTGTCATACTTGCGAAAGGGTGTGCTTGTGCCATGAAGTCGAGCCATGCTGACTTCTGTTCAGCACCAGCTAGCGCCAAACCAACATGCATATTAGAAAAATCGTTAGAGTTGAGTTGCCCTTGTTGTGCGGCTTTAGTAATCGCATCAACAATTGAACTCATTGCAACATCGACACCCAAAAGGATGTTGGCACTGCCACTTTTCGCTTCACCAATGAGTTTGCCTTGGTCATCACGAATGCGAGCACGGCAAGATGTACCGCCACCATCAATACCTACGTAGTAAAGCGTCATGATTATTGCTCCTTACTTTGTGCTAGGAAGTTGAATTGCGCAGCCGTTGCTAGCAAATACCACGCTCCATGAGGGATCCATTGTTCACCCCAGCGCCAGTTTTGAAGCATGTCGTCTTTCTGTGCTGGTGGGTTGAATGCGATGTCTTGTTCGTCTTCGAACCCTGCCGTAATGCCATTGCAGATCCCGCCCTTGGCATTGAAAAAACCAAGCTGTGGTAGGTAGTCTGGGTTGTTATGACCGTGGCCATCAAGCATGCACATGTGGTAAGGATTCAATCCTAAAATCCAATCAAGGCTGTTTTGTGAAAGTTGGATTAAGCGCTTTTGAAGATCGGCATTTTGAATGTGTGGTTGAACTAAGTACGCCATGGTCGCAATTGAGCCAAGACGCGCGTTTTCGCCTTGCCACCAGTAGCCAGTTTCGTTTTGTTGAGCGACGAAGAAGGCATCACGTTTATCACCATCGACAGATTTTACGTATTGTCTTGGGTAGCCAAATGGGTTGATGACTTTGTCGGTAAGGTTGATTTCGAACTGACAAGCTTGCTCAACAACCACACGTGCTTGTTCTTTCAACTCAGTGTCATTTTCATTATCGATGTACTCGCACAGAGCAATTACAGGAAGGCCAGCTTCAGCTGCATGGAAATAGGGGCGAGAGCCATCAGCATTAGCTGACCAAAAGTGCTCAACTGAATCATCAGATTGCTGACGTGCGATCAAGCGACTAGCCCAAGTTCTTGCTTCTAATAGGTATTGCTCGTCCTCTGTTACTCGGTACAGTTCATTGGCAGCGAGTAGGGCACAATATTCATCGATGATGTTTTCTTCGCCATCGTTTAGGTACTGCAGGTTATGTTCTTTTAGGTGCCAATAACCGCTAACGGCAGTTTCAAGATAAGTTTGGCTCGAGTAACTGCCAGAGGTTTCAAGTTCAGATGCAGCAGCTAATGCGGCGATAGCAACACCTGCACCTTGTCGGTAGCCCGCTTGCAAGTCCGTTGATTTGTTACCTTCTTGAGTGGCGTATGCGCAGATGTCACGTTGATTGATGTCTTTACTCCACTTGTCGAATACCGTCATGTAAAAGTATCCGTCAGCGTCTTGCATACGCACTAAGAAATCGGCACCGAATAGGGCTTCTTCCACTAAACGAGTCATAGAGAATTTAGGAAAGTCTGAGTTATTGCTAGTCAAGCGCACGCTTTTTAGCATGTTCCAAACGACCATTGGAATTTGTTGTGGGTTAAGGTAGTTACCATAAGATAGGTGGCTAAAATACTTACTTACATCACCTGATGCGTCATACCATCCACCGTGGACATCGACGTATCTGTCAGTGCCCATAATTTGTGCTTGTCGATCTTTTTTGTCGAAACTACCGCCACAGCGTTGTGACTTAAAGTAATGAAGCACATCAGAAAATGTGTGGTTCATTAATAGGTTGCTACCAATCTCAAATACTTCAGAGCGCAGATTGTCAAAGCGTAGGTAGTAGCGACCAGATCCAGTGACTGAACTGAAATCGATAGTGAAGAATTGCCCTTGATGCCAATTTGCTACGCGGCCTTGTTTAACCACATCAAAACTTCCGACAGTGATATGGTTGTCGGCACACACCAAAAGTGCAGTCGTACTTGATAAGCGAGCTTTCTTCGTTTGCAGAATAGCTTGCTTTTGAGCCGTGGATTCGTAGCCAATATGGTTGGTCAATAACAGCATCAATATTCTCCGACAGTCCTAGTTTCTATTGGCTAGGTACTTGAATGTTTTGGATATAAAATGTTTTGGATATAAATAGTTAGGGCCCGCAGACCCTAACTTGGTTTTATTGCTTAGCTTTCGTGTAGGTAACAACGCACAAAGTGGTTATCAGCTAACTGCGTAACCCCTGGTAACTGCTCTTTACACTTGTCCATTGCATGAGTGCAACGGCCTGCAAATGGGCAACCTGCAGAGACTGGTGTCCAAAGAGGGATCTCACCTTTGTTGCCTGCGAGTTGTTCGTGGATCGATTTTTTAGGATCTGGAACCGCAGAAACAAGCAGTTGGGTGTAAGGATGCTGAGGGTTAGCAATCACATCATCGGTATCGCCCCATTCCACCATGTGTCCTACGTACATCACTGAAAGATCTTCAGCAATGTAACGAGCGGTTGCGATATCGTGGGTGATGTAAAGTAGAGACATTTGTTTCTCAAACTTCATTTCTTCCATCAGGTTCAAAACACCAGCACGAATCGATACATCAAGCATCGATGTTGGTTCATCGGCTAATACAACTTCTGCACCAACTGCAATGTTACGGGCTAGGTTGACACGTTGACGCTGACCACCAGAGAGTTGATGAGGGTACTTTTCTGCCGTTGCTTGTGGTGGCACTAAGCCAACTTGCTCTAGAAGATCGTACACACGTTCCTGTAACTCTTTCTTGTTGCCCGGAGATACTTTTTTGTGGATCAACAATGGTCGAGCTATGTGGTGAAAGATGTTATGTGTTGGGTTCAGGGAACCAAACGGGTCTTGCCATACCATCTGCACGCCTTCACGGTAGTGCATAAGATCTTTTCTGCTTGAGATCTCTTGGATATCACGACCTTTGTATTCGATCGTACCGCCCGAAGGCGCGTACATTTTTGCGATCATTTTTGCTGTTGTTGATTTGCCTGAACCAGACTCACCAACCACAGCTAGGCCGCGACTTTTATACATCTTGAATGATACGTCGTTAATCGCACGCATCATTGGGGTTTGAATTGTGGTACTGCTTATTGGGAAGTCTTTTACGACATTCTTGCCTTCTACCAATAATTGACCGAAATCTTTGCTCATAATTGTCTCCAGAATCCTTATTCGCTTTGCTTGCATTTCGGCGGTCGAGCCGCCTTATTCGTTATTCACGCTGAATCAGCGTGCAAGCTATAGCTTCCTTTGTACTATTGGGTCACCGTACAGGTGGCAGTTAGACAAATGTCCCGGGTCGATAGAACGCAGCTTGGTTGGCACCTTGGTACACGTTTCATGTACACGATCACAACGAGCTTGGAAACGACACCCTTCAGGGATCTCCAACAGGTTCAGAGGGTTACCCGGAATGCCTGCTAGTTTTGTCTTTGGCCCTGTTAGTGGAGGGAAAGAACTTCCCAGCCCTTTGGTATAAGGGTGGTAAGGGTTTTCTAGAATATCTTGAGCATTAGCAACCTCGATGAGCTCACCTGAGTACATGATGCCGATACGGTCAGAGAACTCGACCATCAATGACAAGTCATGGGTGATGAACAGAATCGAGAAGCCAAACTCTTCTTTTAGTGCATAGATCTTTTGTAGGATTTCGCGTTGAACAACCACATCAAGTGCGGTCGTTGGCTCATCCATAATGATCAGCTTTGGATTCAATGCTAAAGCGATAGCAATAACCAAGCGCTGACGCATGCCGCCAGAGAATTGGTGAGGGTAGTCACTCAATCGGCTCGGGTGAATATCTACGATTTCAAGTAGACCTTCAGCGCGTTGCTTAGCTTGCTCACGAGTCATGTTGGTGTGACGCATAATTACGTCACAGAACTGCTCTTCCATTGGTAATACGGGATTGAGTGCGTTCATCGCACTCTGGAATACCATCGACATCTCGCTCCAACGGAACGCTTGCATACGGTCATCACTGTATTCAAGGATGTTCTCTCCATTGAAGATAACCTCACCACCACTGATGTAAGCGGGCGGCTTATGCAGACGCATAAGAGAGAAAGCAACAGTTGATTTACCACAGCCAGATTCACCAGCTAGGCCGAATACTTCACCTGGAGCAATGTCGAAACTTACGTTGTTACACGCACGTACATCGCCAGACTCTGTGATGTAATCCACGCATAAATTGCGGATAGAAATTAGTGGTTCAGACATGATTATTTATCTCCGCTCCAAAGTGCATTTTGTGGTGGTAGTTCAGGTTCACGTTCTTCTTTGTCTTGTGCTGCTAATTTCTTCCAACGCTTCATGCCTTTGTGAGAACGCAGTTGCGGGTTGGCAATTTCATCGACAGCGAAGTTAAGTAGAGCAAGACCAGTTACAAGTAGTGTCAATGCGATACAAGGAGCCAACAGTTCCCACCAAGCGCCAATCAGCATTGATGAAGAGGTTTGAACGTTGTAAAGCATGATGCCCCAGCTGATTGTGTTCGGGTCACCAAGACCTAGGAACGAAATCGTTGCTTCCATCATGATTGCGTACATCACCGAACCGATGAAGCTCGCGCCAACGATAGAGATAAGGTTTGGAAGAATCTCTACGAAGATAATACGGAATGAAGATTCACCCAGAACTTCAGCGGCTTTTACAAACTCTTTTTCACGCAGTGCTAAGGTCTGGGAACGAACAACACGCGCGCCCCAAGCCCAGGACATAAAGCCGATAACCAAGGTTATGGTGAGTGGCCCTGCCTCACCGATAAAGGCTGCAACTACGAACAGTAATGGGTATTGAGGAATAACCAGCATGATGTTCATTGCGGCTGTCAGAACATCATCGACACGGCCGCCAAAGTAGCCTGCGGAAACACCGATAACCGTTGCTAGTAAACATACGGTAAGACCCGCACCAAAACCTACAGCAAGAGATACGCGTGCGCCGTATACCACTTGTGACCAAACGTCACGACCCATACGAGTTGTTCCCAGTACGTGGTCTGCCTTCTTAGACATTATCAACGTACGACGATCGTCTGCTAGGTTTTGAGCAACCCAGCCATCAGGGTTAGTTTGTGCAGACTTAACCACGAAGCCAGGGTATTCGTGTGGATTACCTGTACGTTTGTCTGGCACATGTTTTGTGATCAATGGAGCCGCAATCGCACCAAGAATAAAAATACTTAGGATGATGACGCCTGTTAAGGCCATCGGGTTACGCCAAATGAGTTTTAGAATATCTTTCATGATTATTTACCACCCTTACGAAGACGAGGGTCAAGAACAACGTAAAGCATGTCTGCAACTAGGTTAAAGAACAGCATGAATAGCGTCATGATAAGCAGTTGGCCTTGCAGTACTTGGTAATCACGAGCGTTAATTGCGTTGAAAAGTACGCTGCCAAGACCTGGGTAGTTAAAGATGATTTCGATAATTAACTGACCACCGATTGCCATACCTAACGACATAGAAAGTGCTGTCACACTTGGTAGCATCGCGTTACGAGCTGCGTAATTGAATACCACTCGGTTTTCGCTCAGGCCTTTGCCTTTCGCCATGGTGATGTAATCTTCAGCTAGCAGGTTGATCATGTTGTTACGCATGTTTACTAGGAAGCCACCAATTTGAACAATAGATGCACATAGCAAAGGTAAGAAGGCGTGGTAAGCGACATCTTTAATGAATGCCCAGCTTGTCCAATCTGGAATCGTACCTGCGGTATAGGCGTAACCTGTTGGGAACCATTTCAAGCCGATTGCGAAGGTAAACAGCGCAATCATGGCAATAACAACCTGAGGAACGGCTTGTAAAATCAGCATCCCTGGAGTCACAAATGCATCGTATTTGCTGCCACGTTTCCACGCTGCAAAAATACCTAGGATTGAACCAATAGAGAAAGAAAGAATAACGGCGGTGCCTGCTAAGAATAGCGACCAACCAAATGCTCCACCCAACAGAGTATTTACAGAAAGTGGGTAGAATTGAATTGATGTACCAAGCTCCCAGCTTAGAATGTTCTTCATGTATGCGCCGTATTGAACCAGTAAGCCCCCATCAACGAAGCCTAATAGTTCTTTCATTGCAGCAATACGCTCAGGAGTAACTTGTACAGAAGCGTTCGCAAACATCATGGTAACTGGGTCACCAGGCATTGCTCTTGGAATAATAAAGTTTAACGTCGCTGCAACTAATAGCGCGACAAAATAAAATGACAAACGTCTTAAAAAATAACCCATAACTCACACCTTACTCACCCAGATTGTTTCCCTGTTTCTGGATTCAGGTCGCTCCTAGCGAAATTTGGAACGAAAAATCCCCTGACGACTAGCGCCATACTTTCAATTGATAGTGTGGGGATTTTTATAAGCGGCGTAAGAAGTTACGCCGCAAAGATTGAACGATTACTTATTTAACTGGTTTTAGGTCCAGTACATGAAGTAGACGCTCTGGAATACCAGCCCAAATGTTTGGACGGCCTTTTGGATTTTCTTCGTTCCACCAACCAGTGAATCGAGTTGTGTTGTATTGGTACATGTAAGCACCAGACATCACAGGAATTGTCACTTGGTCTGCAGCGATAATTTGCTGGATACCATGTGCAATATCTAGCTGTTCGTTCTTGTCAGCTGTTTTGTAGAAGCTGTTTAGAAGACCATCTAGCTTGTCATTTTTGTAGAAGTGCATAGCGAAACGAGGCATACCATCACCAGATTGTAGTGATGAGTTGTAAGCACTGTTCCAGTACGTGTATGGATCCGCACCGTGGAAGTAGTTTGTGTATGCTACGTCGTATGTACCTTCAAGCATTGCTTGGTTGTAAACAGAGAAGTCAGGTGTACGAGCTTTCGCTTTAATACCGATTTCGTTTAGTTGCTCTACCGCAAGTTGAACTGTGTTGTTGAAGTCAGTCCAGCCGTTTGGCGATTGAATCATTAGTTCGAAAGATTTGCCTGATGGAGTGTCAACAAAACCATCTTTGTTTACATCTTTGAAGCCTGCGTCAGCAAGAAGCTTCTTCGCGCCTTCAGCGTTGTAAGTGTTGAAGCCTTTGTATTTGTCGTGAGTTTTTTCATCAGACCAAGCTTCAAACGCGTAGCCAAGACCCGATGCGAAATCGTTCACAGTACCGCCACCGTAGAATGCGATGTCGATGATAGTTTGGCGGTCAAGAGCCATAGAGAAAGCACGACGGAATTCAACGTTGCTCAATGCTTCATGCTTCGCAGCATCAGGGTGTTTGAAGTTAACGATGAATGCTTGTGTACCTGCTGGCGGGTACCAGTAGTGGTGTTTAGGGCTTGCTGCAGCGTATGTACGATCGATATCTGGAACGAAAGAAGACGTCCAGTCCATTTCACTGTTTACAACTTTACCTAAGAACTGGTCGTTGTTCGCAATTTGTGGAACACGTAGACAGTCAACATCTAGGTTGTCTGCATCCCAGTAGTTCGGGTTTGCACACTGGATGTACAGTTGCGCTGTAAACGTATCGATTTCTGTAAATGGACCAGAACCTACCGGGTTCTCATTGGTAAACGTTGATGGATCTTTGACGTCTTTCCAGATGTGCTTAGGTACTACAGGTACTTTAGCAATCTCGTAAGGTACGTTTGAGTTTGCTTCTGTTAGTGTGAACTTAACTTGGTTGTCGTTCAGTTTTTCTACAGAAGTTACCCAAGAGTTGATACCAGATTGGTCAAGCTCTGGCTTCTCTTTTACAAGGTTGAAAGAAAAAACAACATCATCAGCAGAGAAAGTTTCTCCATCAGACCATTTAACACCCTTACGAATGTCGAAAACAACGCTCATCAGATCATCTGACATTTTGAAGTTTTCAGCTAGACGGAACACCGGAGTGTTACCGTGCATTTCGTTAAATACTACTAAAGGCTCGTACATGAAGTCAGTTGTAGTATGTAGGTTAGTAGCACCAAGGTACGGGTTAAAGTTACGTACGAATGTAGTGTACTCTTTCGGGTGAACGGTCAGTTCGCTGCGCTCTGCAGCTGTTGCTACTGATGCAAAACCTGTTGTAGCAGTTGCAATAATTGCTGTTGCTATTGCTGTTTTTTTTATATTGGCAAGCATAGCTGTTCCTTACTATTTGCTTTCATTTCACTAATGGATTGAATGTTATCTGTCGCTAATTAGTTAGTAGATACACACTCTAGTTAAAGGCCTACCTCTTCTTCGTTGCTCCAGATTCATCTTTGATTCTGAGAAGTGGTAAGAGTGGCCTGTAGGCCTTTGGCAGGAGTAAGAAAACACCTTATCGATGAATTAATCAAACTCGTTTCCCGTCAAAAACGTTAAAAACACACAGCACCACGTCATTAACGTCAAAATAGCTTGCTTTGGTGGTTTTTTGTGCGCAATTGTTAAGGTGATGTGACTCGCATTTGGTTTTGTGGTGGTAGCTTTTTGTAAGTGGTCACTAACCTTTTCGGCTTTTAATTATCGATGCTTATCTTGCTGTGGTGTAATTGTAGATCTCGGTCACTTACCTATTTTACGTTAAATTTTTCTAGAAAATTAAATCTGCCGTTCTGTTGTGACTCGCTTCTCAAACTGCAACAAAGAGCCGGAGGAATGTGAAATTCAGCCAAGAATAAGGCTCAAAATAGTAACTGAACTGGTGATTGTTTAAGATTGAGCAACGTGTCATTTTGCTTGTTTAATGCCGTAAAAGAAGTGTGTTTGAATCGACGTCATTGTCCTTTGGTCGCGTATGATATTCACAAAAAAGCCCACGCTAGGTGGGCTTCATTATTTACAATAGCTTGAGCTTACTTCAGAGCTAACTGGTCAGTAGTTTTTGTAGCTTATCCCTTAGTGTCTCAATATGAGTTCTTTCAGGTGTCTGTTCTTTACAGTGCTCAAGTATAAACTCGATAGAGCTCAGTACCGTTCGCCAGCGAGGCGTTTTCGGTAGAGTTTCTACACGTAGATATTTGTCTAGCGTTCTAGTTTGCAGGGTACTGCGGTCTAGGTAGACGCGCCACAAGCCACTCTTCTCTGCGAAGGCAAACTTGGTTTCCCCTGTAACAGACTCCCAGTAGATGATGGCATTAGTCATGACATCGACCAGCACTTCACGCATCAGCTCTTGTTTGTTTTTACCTTCACCGGTTGCTTTATCTGCAAGGCGAGTAAATTCACCGCCAAGTTCTTTCAGTTGTTGAAGTTTATCTTTGTCACCCTCAAAGGCGTAGCTTGAAAGTGCCTCAACCGCCGTTTCAAGGTTATTGACTCGGTTTGAGTTAACCCCACCACCAACATTAAAGATATACATGGTGTCGAGCCCTGAGCCTTCAGGTAGCTTAAGGATATCACTTGGTATGCGCTGACGAGTGTCGTCTATATAGATATCAATATCACCACAGTAGTGAGCTTGTTCCACCTTAAGGTATTTAGGCGCAATGATCTCATCGGCCATAGAGCGTTTAAGCTGCTCTTGCCCACGCCTAAATAGTTTTGCTGCAGCTTCGTTGGCAAATCGAATTCGTTGGTCATCACGAATACAGATGATGGCCTCAGGGGCTGATTCTAGCTGCTCTAGCAAGCGCCCTTGAGTTTCTAGCAGGTTCGCTTCAACCATGGCTCTGTGTTTAAGCTCCAGTTGCAATTGATCATTCTCAAGACGCCTTTGCTCAGCTTTACTTGCTGATAAGTGAGCCGTAATTCGCGCCGCCAGCTCTTGTTTGTTGAACGGTTTAGACAAGTAATCGTTGGCACCAGCTTCAAAGCCACGAACACGGTCTTCTGCTTGATTAAGAGCTGTGAGCATGATGATTGGCAACTGTGCATGATCGTATTGCTTACGCAGAGCTTCACACACCTGATAGCCACTCATACCTGGCATCATAATATCGAGCAGAAGTAACTCTGGCTTCTCTTTCTCAATCAGTTCAATGGTTTCTGGGCCGTCACATGCGGTGCGCACTCGATAACCTTCCAATTTCAAGAAACTGTCTAGCACGCGTAAATTTACTGGTTCATCGTCGGCGATAACCAGTAACGGACCGTCTGGATCTTCACTGATAACACTATTTTCTTGTTGGCTGTTATCAATTAAATCTGGCGCTTGGAAGTGCGAATAGCTTCCTGAATCACTGTAGTTATCCAATTCTTCTTGGGTGGCTAAAGGCAGGGTAAAGCTGAACGTCGTGCCAAGCATTGGTTGGCTACTTACGTACAGTGAACCGCCCATCAGTTCAATCAGTTGACGACTTATCGACAACCCAAGCCCTGCACCTTGGCGATAGTTACTTGAGTCTTGTCCTGCTTGAATCAGTGGTTCAAAGATGTGTTCTAAGTATTCAGCAGGTATACCTTGGCCTGTATCAACAACTTGTACACGAATGTTGTCGTCGATAACGCTTGCTGAGATAACAATTTTACCTTCTGATGTGTACTTGATGGCATTGCCCACCAAGTTATACATCACTTGTTCTAATCGTTGAGGATCGGACGAAACCAACCCTAAGTCACTGGGTACTTGGTTAATAATTCGGATTGGCTTATTGCCCAACAGATGATGAGACAATTCTAGTACCAAGCTGGTAGCAGCAGATAAATCAACAGCAGATTTATTTATGTCTAAACTGCCGTAGCGCATTTTGTGGTAATCAAGTAGATCATCGACCAGTGTTGCCAATCTCTGGCCACTATTGATGATGATATCCAACTGGTACTTCTGGTTGGCAGGAATAGGACCGTTTGCGCCAGAGATTAGCGCTTCAGCGATACCTACCATGCCATGTAATGGCGTTCTCAATTCGTGTGATGTTGTTGCTAAGAATTCATCTTTAAGTTTGTTGGCCAGTTGCAACTCTTCATTTTGTTTTTGAATGGTCTTAAGGTTGTCCTCAAGCTCATCATTTTGGCTCTTAATGAGCAGCATCTTTTCACGAATCGAACGTTGCATTCTTTCGAAGCTTACCGCGAGGCGGCCTATCTCATCTTTTCGTTCAGTATTAATCATGGTTTCATCAAGGTCACCCGCAGAGACTTTCTCTGCTGCCCATGTGAGCTTGAGTAACGGTGATGTGATGAAGTTAGACAGATAATGAGATGCGACAAATACAAGAATAATCGCCGTCAACATCACGATCACAAAGATCTTTTCTAACTGATGAATACGGGCAAACGCTTCTTTCTCTGGAAGCTCGACGACGAGTGCCCAAGTCGCATATTTGAGCTCAATTGGAGTATATGCAGCGATGATCGCTTGATCCTGAGCGTTGTCGAAGGTGCCAACGGCCGTTTCTCCTGCCAGAGCTTTATCAACAACATCTAAACTCAGATTAATCGACTCTTGTGAATGGGCAAGGCTACGTGGTAGATGATCATCGCCGACAAGCAAGGTTTGAATATTCGAACTCTTGTTGAGATCGGCAATAAGCTTAGTAATACCATTGATGGGCAGTCTAAACATGGCGTAACTGTGTAGGTAGCCCTGTTGAACGATAGGGGCGCCTAACCATGCGGTCTGTTTACCATTTTCGTCTTTAAAGTCAGAAACGATAACCGGTGTGTAGTCTTCGTTGGATTTGCGTTTGTCTTTTACGTCCTTTTCCAGGCGTTGAAAGGTTTTGCCGAGGTTTGCATCTTTGTACTTACCAGTCAGCAAGTTGGTGCCGTAGTCATCGCGCTTAAAAACTGAATAAGCGATGTTACCGTTAATGTCGACCAATAAAATGTCGTCAAAATCTGAACGCTTAAGCAGCTCTAAATAAGAGTTGTGGTAGCGCTTGTGAAGTAGACGATAGCGCTCGCTGCCAATAAAGCTGCTGGATTCAGGAAGAATCGATGTTTTGATTTGATCGCCCGATCCTTGAATG
This sequence comes from Vibrio sp. 10N.247.310.17, assembly GCF_041466605.1. NCBI lineage: Bacteria > Pseudomonadati > Pseudomonadota > Gammaproteobacteria > Vibrionales > Vibrionaceae > Vibrio > Vibrio sp. 10N.247.310.17. Next base: position 80,911 of record NZ_JBFSTC010000011.1, read on the forward strand.
TAGCGCTGCTGCGCATTAGCGCGTGCTTCGTCAATGTCTAACCCTAGGCGCTGGAATGCATTGATCAAACCATAGAATCGTCCGCCACTGGCATTGGCAAGCTCTGAGCGAACAAAACCCATCACTTGGGATTCTTGAGCTTGTAGGTAATCGACAATTTGCTGCTGTTTAGTATCACGGACGGAAACAAGGTGCGAAGTACTTTGTTCCTGAAGATCCTGACTGTGCGATTGGAGGAAAAATATCGCGATAAGTGTTACTGGGGTAATACTAAGGACAAGAAATGCCAGCATTAGGGTATTTTGAAGGCGCTTAAACTTCTGCTTACGATAGAATCTAAACATAAATTGGGTACTACTTTCCTTTGATGTACTGCTTGAAAGGGATGAAAACAAGTACAGAGAATAGAATTAACGGGTTCCAATTTAACGAAATTAACGAGTTTTTTTACTTTGACAAGTAAGTGGTATTTAAAGCGTGTGCAAAAGCTCATTTTTATGGGCTTTTGATAGAAATATGAACAGACAGCGCAGATATTGACCCTGCGCTGTGTTAGATAGGCTATTTGCTTGCGTGATAGATCGCGAATTTGGTGGTCTTATTTAGAGTCGCGCATTTTCCAAAAGCTTGCTCAATAATTGGAATGTATTTTAAAAAACTGTTCGCAACAATAATCATCTCACCAGAACGCTTCATGTGGTTAGGAGCCTGAGCAAGTAAGGTTTCAGTCGCACTGTAGCTTGTATCCAAACCAGAATGGAATGGTGGGTTACTGATGATGAATTGGTAATCTTTTGATGTGTCAGAGTAGACATCTGAGGCGAAGACATTACCTGTTAAACCATTCGCTTCTAGCGTTGCTTGGCTAGACGCCACGGCAAATGCACTGATGTCGCACATTTCCAGTTCGATATCAGGGTGACGAGATGCCATTACCGCGCCCAATACGCCTGCACCACAACCGAAATCCAGTACTTTACCTTTCAGTTTTGGCAGGGTATCAAGTAATAGTTGGCTACCAACATCAAATTGACCATGACTGAAGACGCCTGGAAGACTTTTCACGGTTAGTGATTGTTCACCAATGTTAACCGTGTAGGTTTTAAACCACTCTTGCAGGTTGAAGGCTGGTGGTTGCTCGAAGCATTGACCCCAGTAGAAAGAACAACGACGCGCTGAGTCGTATTTCACGACTTTGCCGTAAGGAGCGAACATTTTCTCGATACTTTTAACACCTGAACGATTTTCGCCAACTACGACAATCTCGGTATCTTTACCTAGCTTGGCAAATAACATCGCCAGCAGAAATTCCGCTTCCGCTTTGGCCTTTGGCCAGTACAGCATCACTAAATCGGCTTTGGTCTCTTCGGTAAACTCCGCACCATAAAAACGTTGGATGGTGTTGTAGCCTTCTAATTGACGGTAGTAGCTGTAATTAGAAGTAAACACGGTGACTGATTCACAATGTTTCGCTAATTCAACAGGGAATAAGTCTTCAGCCTCACCGGCAACTAAAACATGTTTGCCTTCAAAGTAGGCAAGTTGGCGCTCAGCAATTTGGCTTGGGGCAATATAAGCTGACATAGGACACTCTATTGAATCGTTAGCAAAAAATGAGGGCGGATTTTCGCATAATCCGCCCAAAGCTTGAAGTGTTTAATACGGGTTCGGCAACCAAGTTGCTGAACAGTTGATCAACTCTTGTCTTGCTGGTTTAAAAAGTCTTTAAACTCTTCATCGTAAATATTGAAAAGAACGATAGTAATAGCAAAGATCAGTGGGCCGTAGATAAGACCAATTAGGCCAAAAAGTTGAATACCACCCAACAGTGAGAAGAAGATCATTAGGGTATTCATGCCTGCACTGCCTTGCATCAACAGTGGTCGCAACAGGTTGTCAATTGAGCCAACAATCGCGACACAGTAAACCGTTAGGAAAATTGCCCACGTGGTATCGCCGGTTAGGAATAAGTAGGTTGCGGCTGGGATCCAGATTAGAGCAGTACCGACCACTGGGATGAAAGAGGCAAAGCCCATCATAGTGCCCCAGAACAACCCAGGGAAACCAGCAATCCACATACCTAAACCACCCGCAAAACCTTGCGCTATTGCGGTTAAGAATGAGCCCATAACGGCAGACTTAGAAACTTGCTCAATCTCAGTGAGGAGCTTGTCTTCTTGGCTACGAGATAGCGGAAGAATATGACGAACCACACTGATGATTTTGTCGTGATCTCTTAATAAAAAGAACAGAACAAACAGCATCAAGAAGAAATCCATTAAGAAGTTGGTCGCATCACCAAGGATTTTCGCACTGATACCAACCAGTTTAGAACCAAAACTTGTCGCGAATTCTCCGACTTTCTGTGCGATGGCTTGGGGCTCAATGTTGTCGAAAGGCAGGTAGTTATTCACAAACGACAGCGCTTTGACCACAAGTGGGTGTGCAAACAGAGTCTGAATACCGCCGTGGGTCACCCATTGGTAGGTGTTCTGAGAGAACAGAGAGCCTTGCTGAACAATTGCTGCGAATACTGCCAATAAAGGGATAACAATAATGAAAGTCAGAATCACACAAGATAGCAGAGAGACGATGTTTTCTTTATTCGGGAGCTTTTTTTCAAGCCACTCATGGATCGGGAACATCAATAGTGAAATGATAAAGGCCATCACGATTGAGTTGACGTACGGCTCTATAAGCAAGTAACAAGCATAAGCCGCCGCAAGTAGGGCAATGATGATCACCCAGTGGCTGGTATTGATTTTGAGTTTTTCTGACACGTTAATGGTCTCTATATTTGCGTTCTGAGTTTATAATGGCTGCAAAACAGAGAGTTAGCAATGAGGAGTTTTGATAATGGGATGCTGTAATAAAGATAAGAAATGCCAAGACGAAGAACAGCAAATAAAAAAAGAGATCCCTTGGTTCAGAATGTTCCTAGGTACGCTGATGTTGTTGGTTTTTCTTTTCTGGGAACGTTAGACGTTTTTCGTTAGGTTTTCGAATAAATTGACGGGTAATTAAGCGGAGATATCCGCGGTTGATTACTTGAACGTACTAGGGCGTGTTGACCTTTCGTGGTTAAATTTTGTTCGAGATAAAAGCGTTTTAAT
>NZ_JBFSTC010000012.1:0-81143 GCF_041466605.1 Vibrio sp. 10N.247.310.17
AGACTACTTCTTCTTGAAGATAAAAGCGGCTTTCCCCGGAAAGCCGCGATGAACCATAAAAAAGCCAGTCAACAGACTGGCTTTCTTGTGTTCATCTTAGTGCGATGAGCTCATCGCGTTTAAGCAAAATCGAACATTAACCGATAAACGAGATGTAACCTTGAAGGATAATCAGGTTAACGATATCGATAAAGAAGGCACCAACAATTGGCACCACCATGAAGGCTTGTGGCGATGGACCAAAACGGTTCACCAAAGAGCCCATGTTCATTACCGCTGTTGGTGTTGCACCTAAGCCAAAACCACAGTGACCACCTGCCATAACCGCTGCGTCGTAGTTAGAACCCATTACTTTAAACGTCACAAAGTAAGAGAAAATACCCAGTACAACCGCCTGAACCGCAAGGATAACCAAGAACGGAATCGCAAGGTCAAAGATGTTCCAAAGCTTAAGGCTCATTAGCGCCATTGCTAGGAACAGTGACAATGACATCGTACCAAGAATATCGACCGTTTCGCTGTCAGTCTTATGCAGCTTAGTCACTTCAAACACGTTAGTGATGAACACACCGATAAACAACGCGTAAACGAAGTCAGGAATCATCAACCAAGAAATTTCAAAAGTCGCCACCCACTGCTCTAGGTACTTCGCACCCGTGATACAGATAAGAAGGATGAACAACACTTCAATCACCTTCTTCGCCGTCACTTTGTCTTCTTCATACTCGTTGTAAGTAACAAGTTCAGGGAAGCGTTCATGCGTTTGCGTGCCAGTGCCGTACTCAGATTCAAGCTGGTTTTTATCAATCAGCTTTTGCGCCACTGGGCTACCGATAATACCACCGATGATCAAACCAAAGGTCGCTGAAGCCATCGCGATTTCTAGCGTATTGGCAATGCCAAACGTGTCTGCAAAAGTTTGAGACCAAGCCGCGCCTGTGCCGTGACCACCCGAAAGGGTGATAGAGCCAGCAATCAAACCCATCAAGGGTTCAAGGCCTAGTGCCGTTGCTAAGGTTACGCCTACACCGTTTTGGATAATGATGTAAACCGAAGCCACTCCTAAGAATAGGAATACCTTGGCACCACCTTTCATCAGCTGTGTGTAGTTAGCTGCAAGGCCGACCGTTGCAAAGAACATCAACATAAATGTGTTCTGCAAGGGCAAAGAAAACTCAAGATCAAGGCCGTTAAAGTGCAGGGCTGTAATAGCAAAAGCGACAATCAAGCCGCCGACAATGGGCTCTGGGATATTGTACTTTTTGAGAACAGGAAGCTTTGCATTGACGAAATGACCTAGAAACAAAACACTAATCGCGATTAGGAAGGATTCTAGTGGTCCAATTGAAATTAATTGATTCATATAACCTCTATTTTTTTACGTTCTCATCTTCCTTAACGAGTCTAGTTTTATCTGTAATTATCTGTGCTGCTCTACCTATATTTATACAAACTGGAGAGAAATTGTAGATTCGAAAAGCGAACACATTACTGCGTTCACTTGGTGCCATGTTAGTAGCACGTTAACTTTTATAGGAGATAAAAGGATTTGTGACAACAATCACCTCTAAAAAGTTGAAAACGGCGTGAGTATTCTTACCGCTGACTCTGCTTTTTTACTACCTAAAAAAGCAAAAAGGAGCTATTGCTAGCTCCTTTTTCATCACCATCACTGGCAATTAGAATTTTTTCGGTGCGTAACCAGTCATAACCTCAATGCGAAGCTCTTTACCGATCTTGGTCATTGGGTGAACAATTACTAATCCTTTAACAGACTTTTTAAGTTTACCCATATCCGCTTGTTCAGCCTTAGTAATCTCACGCTTAAATGGCATATCAACCAGAGACTTACGCTCTTGGTTTACATCGTAGCTTTCTTTATGTTTCAGCTGAGCGATTTTCTTGGTTAGCTTCTTAATTTCATCTTCAAATTGACGAACAACAGGACGATCATTACGAGTTTTAGCAGCCGCTAACTTGTTGCGACACTTGTCTAGACGGTTGTTAATTTGTTGAAGTTCGTTTTTAACACTCATAATAATTTCCTAAGATTTAACAAGCCAATTCGGATTGGGGCGCGGAGTATAGCACAAGGGTTCACTTGAACCGAAATTTATCTTAAACATCGCTACCTAAACGAATCATTTAAGACCAACACAATAGCTCCAAACACAGAAACGCCCTTATTCTTTCATGTGAACAATAAGGGCGAATGAGCATTTCCTACGGAGCTGATTGACCCCATATTTTTTCGCGAAATTGAGGAATAAGTTGGCTAGCACCAAATTCATTCAGGTGGTCGTCATCAACGTATGTTGGGTGATTGTTGATATCTCCTCGGCACTGCTGATCATCACAAAATATCGGTTCAGGGTCTATAAGAGTAACTCGACAGTTTTTGCTGATTTTTTCATAAGATTTCGTAATCAATGCGGTTCTTTGTCGGTACTCTTCAAGAGGAATAGAAACCGAAATATCAGATTGTTCTAAAATCGAATACTTATACATAGTTTTGGGTACATCTTTCTTCAGTTCAGGGACTGGCTTGACCAAATAAACAGGGTTAGATTGACTAAGCTCGCACATAGTCTTTTCAAAACTGGATAAGATAGAGTTTAGGTACTCCTCCGATCTGGTCTGAAACCTTTTATCTCCTGCGATTAAACTGATCTTTTCGTTCTCACTTTGCCATCCATCTTCATTCGAACCATATAGATAGCCACCCATTCTGTTAATGACAACAACAGGAACGTTAGGGTAATTAGTTTTAGCTTTAATTAACGATGCTGAGACAAAATCCCCACACTCTTCTGATAACTCACCACTTGAGAGCACTCTTTTGATACCTGAAATCGTCGGACATGCGCTTCTCGTCCAGTCGATGACCGATGTATCGTTAGGTGCTGACGCTTCAACACTTCTCACTATCGATGCGCCATGACTATCGCCTAAGACAATCGCGGATACTGGCCCAGAGCCATACTGACATTCGGGAGACGGTCCAAATTCGACATGGCACTCTCCGCTTCGTGGATTCCGATCATAGACACTTTTTGCAATGACCAGTTGTGTTTTGTCTAGGCGCCAAAGTAGCCCTTCACTTTCATAAATGACCTGTCCGATCAAGGCAACCGAGATAGCAAGAACTACGGGATAATAAGCCACAAAAAAGCTAGCGCCTTTCCGCGTTTTTTTAGGTCGGTAACTTTCAATGAACTTAAATGAGAGGAGCCCCATCAATACCGAGATAATGATTCCGATTATATTGTAGGTAGCGGTGTTGCTCGTGAAATTCTTAACAAAAACATTAATGGGCCAATGCCAAAGGTAAATAGAGTAAGACCACAATCCAATGCCTTGAATGAGGCGCGATTTATGAAAGGTAAAATTGAGGTCTAAATTCAAAAGCAAAATTATCGCGGTAGCAATAACAGGAATAAGCGTCACATGACTCGGCCAAAGTGTGCTGCTGTCTATCAGGAAAGGGGAAATAAACAATGAAGCAATAGCAACTAACAGCAATAACTGAACATTAGATTTTTTGAATTCAATGGGCTCTCTTTTCAAAGCAACTACCGAACCTGCGAGCAGTTCCCATGCACGAGACGGTAATGTGTAATAAGAAGCTGAGCTCCCCAAATACGCATAGTTATAAGCTAGACTTCCTATCAGAGTTGTTCCAATAGCAACGGCCGCACCTTTAGCTCCGAATAACTTGTAGGTCGCCATTAAAACAAGAGGATATAATACATAGAATTGCCATTCTACGGATAAAGACCAAGTGTGAAGCAACCACTTGCTTTGCGCGGCCACATCAAAGTATCCCGACTCTTTTAAATAGGTATGGTTAGAAACAAACCCGACACTGGTGAGAATATGCTTACCTAGTTTTCTTAACGCCCAAGGGTCTAGGTAAATAATGCCAACGAGTAACACAACAAGGCACATGACCGCTAAAGCAGGAATAATGCGTTTTGCTCTCGCTAAGTAAAAGCCCTTTAATGAGATGGTATTAGTTTCCAAACTCGACATGATAATTTTTGTCATCAGGAAACCTGAAATGACAAAAAACACATCCACACCTAAAAAGCCGCCAGTGATAAAACCCGGAAAAAAATGGAAAATGACGACGATTGAGACAGCTAATGCACGTAATGCATTGATGTCATACCTGAAATTTTTATTCATTATTTGTTCGTTATAACCTTAAATCAATAAACGCACTAAAACTACCCACAATGAAATTAGCGTAATACGCTAGTTTCATTACGCTTCTTTTCTCACTTGCAGTTTTAGTAGTACTCCAATAAACACAAAGTACATGACAGCTAAATCACCATTCCTGAAAGGTGAATCGAATAGACACATCAAAGAAAAATAAACGACCGGTAACAATACAATGGGCGATAGCTTGTAGCTTGAATTAAACAAAGGGTACATCAAGCTAAGCATAAGAAGGGCAATGCCTACCAAACCGGATGAAGCCGCTTTATCAATATAGTTGTTATGAAGATGCGCATTAACGATAAATCTCTTACCCGAATTTGTTGGCGTGAATGAGAGTTTATCTAATTGCGCTTCTTTATCACCTCCAATGCCGAGCAAGGGGCTATCCACAAAGAAATCGAACCCTGCTTGATACATTTGTAATCTTAAGCCTATGGAAGTATCCATGTTGCCTTGCGATATCTCATGGTACTCATGCAAGCTATAGTCAATACGTTTACTTACCACTTCATATTTCGACATCAAAAACACAGAGAAAATGACAATGACACTAACAGCAAACAGCGTCTTGTGCTGACGATGTTGTATCATCATTTTGAATAGAACAACTAAAGCAATACTAATTACGGCTAATAGAGGCCCTCTTGACCCCACCAAAAACATGGATAGAAAACCTATAAATGCCAAGATAGCCATTGTCTTGAGCCTTTTCCCTTCATACGAAACACACCCAAGTGCGAGCAATAAAATGACAGAGAAGCCTTGAATTGAAGCTATAACAAGAGCATTAGACGGCAAGCTCCCCCGATCCCCAGAGAGAAAAAAGATATAGTAAGCAACAAGGACGGTTGTACTGACAACAGAAGTGAAACATAAGTTCTGTATACCTGCTAACTTAACAAAGCCATTTCGATAAAAAAGGAAAAATACCAGAGCAATCAACGTTGCCCTCAATTCTTGACTACTGAAACCATGCAACTCGTAAGATATAGTGGAAAAAATAGAGAGCAAGAGCAGTATCCACACCCAGCCATCTTCAAACCAGTCATGCTTCTCCTTGTTTTTTCGGTACAAAAGAGCACAACAGGCCGCAATCAATAAAGTGATACCCGCAAGAGGCTTACTCCCCTGACCTAACCATACCTGAACGGTAACAATCCAAAACAAAGGCAGTGTAATGAGTATCTTTTGAATTAAATTCGTGTTGATTCTAACCATAACTAATCTAAAAATGCTGAGAAGAGTTGCACTCTAAAACAAACTTGCCACTGTCGCAAACGAACTGTAGTGACATACAGCGGAAAACAAAGAAACTCGTCTCTTTAGGGCATTGTCCATGAATGATTTACCTATAATTCATATGTCCAAACTCAGCCCATCTAACGGCTTTGGCATCAAACTCCAAAACCACGACTAGATAGGTTAGCTTAAGTCTTCTGTCTTACGTATTAGGAGTTAGGAGTTAGGAGTTAGGAGCTTAAACCCTAGACCTTTACTTTATACTTAAGATCTTGGGCTTCATCGCCAGTCATGCCTCGAAAGCCCCAGCAATGCGATGGCTGTTCCTTGATGGTGATCTCGATATCAATGGGAGAGATGGCCAGCTGCTTTTCTATTTCAGAAAATATCTTCTTAATCAGGCGCTTTTTGGTGTTCACCGCTCGCCCTTCCATCATATTAATTTCTATGACGGTATAAGCTTCTGTTCGCCCTTCGGGATAAAAGAAATCATCTCTTTCTAATGGTACAAACCGATGCGCTCGTTTGTCATCAGGTAACCCCATCTCACTGTTCAAACATTGTTGTAAGACATTAGAAAGCTGTAACTTAATCGGATTTAAGCACTCTTTGATACCATAAATAACGATCATGACCATTCCTTTGATGTGATGTCAGGTAAAGAAGAACTAAGAGATAAACAACGTAAGATAAGCGTGTCACTTGTTATCTACCCATTGACTAATTCTTAACCCATATTACCTAATGCCGTAAGTTAAAAAAGGTTAAACCGATTAAATTGCGAATAAACGCGACAAAAAACCATGTCTCCCTCTCTCTAACTTCCTGTTCAATACATCACCCCACATTGATCGAACTTCAACGAGCACGCGTATACATCTCTGAATTACGTACGAATCAAATCCGTACAGACTCAATCATGTATGAACTAAGGAGTGCTATGTGCCGAATTCAGCTGAGAAGATCACACGGATAGAAACCGAATCAGAAACACCCGTAGAGACTTCTCAAGAGCTTGCGGTGTTTCCTCTCCCGTTATTCATTTTGCCAAGGGGCAGACAAAGACTGCGTATTTTCGAGCCCAAGTATTTGAAAATGGTCGCTCATGCTGCGCAAGGAGACGGCTTCATCATTGCGACTCAGGACGACACCAGCTCCGAACGTCTGAGTTCTTGGGGGACAAAAGTGTCTATTGTCGATTTCAATATGTCCGATGATCAAATCTTGGAAATCGATGTTGAAGGCGAACAGTTGGTCCAGCTTCACTCGTCCTTCCGCGACACAGATGATTTAATAAAAAGTGATTTCCGCCCGTTGCCTCACTGGCCGCAACACAGCTATAAGGTGCCGAACGTGGTGACTGCATTTCTTGTCGAGTTGTTTCGAGAACACGATTCAATCAGAGCACTTTACCCCACTCCTGACTTTGAAAGTCCTCAATGGATCTGTGCTCGACTCCTCGAAATGATGCCTATCCCATTGGAAAAGAAAACCAAATTCACAGAACCCGCTAGTTTTCCGTCTTTAGTTCCCTTTTTGAATCAAATCATTACAGGGCAATAAGCACTTTTATTCACTATAATTTTGTATAGTAGAAATTAATTTAAAATAAAGTGATCCCTACTCTCACTCTCCACGTAGTGTCTATCAAATTCGCATGATGGTTGATTACTATGCAAGTGGAAAGCAGAAGAACAGGGAACGGCAAGGAGCATGTCATTATCCCCGACAACAAACTACCTACCGAAAGTAAGGTACCTACAGAGCTCTCAAGCTGGCTGATTTTGGTTGGTTCAGACAGAGATAAGCAGGCATTTACTTGCTTGTTTAAATTCTTTGCTCCCAAAATCAAGCGTTTTGGCATCAGTAAGTTGGGCGGTGAAGCCGCTGCCAACGAGCTAGTCCAAGACACGATGACCAACGTTTGGAAGAAAGCGCATCTCTACAACGAAGAGAAAGGCGCAGCAACCACTTGGGTTTATACCGTTATGCGGAACGCCGCCTTTGATATGTTAAGAAAGGTAAAAGCGAAAGCAGAGCAAACCATCGCTGACGACATTTGGCCAATTGACGCCATGGTAGCCGAATCACAAAGTGATCAGCTTCAGTTTGGCGATCATCTAATGAGCCGTCATGTAATGACTCAAATCGAAAAGTTGCCTCTCGCTCAAAAAACCATTGTGAAAGGTGTCTACTTCCAAGAGTTATCGCAAGAGCAGCTCGCCCAACAACTCGATGTCCCGCTTGGAACTGTTAAATCACGTCTAAGACTCGCACTCGCCAAACTAAAAGTTCACATGGGGGAACAAGACCATGATTAAACATCACCCAAATGCGGCAATCTTGAAAGATTTTGTCGATGGCAATCTAGCGGATTCGGTTTCTCTGATTGTTTCTAGCCATGTAGAGCTTTGTGAACACTGTCAAAAACAAGTAAGCATGATGACGGCGCAAGCCGCTGACTCAGTCTTTGAAAGCGATACAGCAGGGCTAAAACTGTCTGACAGCGAAATGGATGCGTTCCTATCTGACGATGGGGAGTTCGATTTTGATGCTATTGACCAGATCACAGCTGATTTGTCTCAGGCTGTCGAAGTCGTTGTTGAAGCGCAACAAGAGACTGTATCTAACACAACATTCACGATTCCTCGCGCACTCAATTCAGTCGCAAGAAAAGACTGGTTGAACTTGGGCAAGATTTCTCGCGCACGTCTCGATTTTGATGACGAATCACACCACACCAGCTTGCTGCATATAGATAAGGATGGACAGGTGCCTTGTCACACTCACAAAGGCTTCGAGATCACGCTTCTTTTAGAAGGCAGCTTCGAAGACGAAATGGGTGTCTACAACAAAGGCGATTTCATCTGGTTAGATGGAGAACACACCCACCAACCTGCGACTAAAGAAGGCTGTGTGTGTTTAACCGTTTCAAGTGATGCCTTGTATTTCACTAAAGGGGTGAGCCAATTGTTCAACCCACTGGGTAAATACATTTATTAGTTTTAAAAGATTTATCGGGTACGTCACAAGACTCATAGAGTTGGCTAGTAAGAGAAGTAAAAACCGAACTAAAGTAATGTTTAATAAGCAACAAAACACACAATATAAGAATAACAAAGAGCAATGATCGTAAGGAATTGACCAATGGATAAAAAAATAAAAATAGGCATTAGTGCATGTGTCGCCGGTCATAAAGTTCGGTTCGATACTGGCCATAAGCGTTCTCGTTTTTGCACAGACGATCTTGCAGACTACGTAGAGCTTGAGCCAGTTTGTCCAGAGATGGGGGTTGGACTTCCAACGCCTCGTCCTACAATCCGTCAAACAAGAATGTTAGACGACATTATTCACGTTTCTCGACCTGATGGTTCTGGCGATGTCACCGATGAACTGATTGAGTTTGGGCAAAACTATTCAAAGAATAACCAACACATCGCAGGGTTTATTGTGTGTCAGAAAAGTCCAACCTGTGGCATGGAGCGAGTAAAGGTTTATCACCACCACGGGCGTGGTTCTGAGTCGACAGGCGTTGGCTTGTTTACTCAGCAAGTAATGCAAGGCAACCCTCTACTTCCAGTAGAAGAGAATGGTCGCCTCAACGATCCAATTCTGCGTGAAAACTTTATGACACGTGTTTTCACTTACCAAAAGTGGCTCGATCTTGTTGATGAAGGTGTCACCAAACACAAACTGATTCAATTCCACAGCGCTCACAAATACCTAGTGATGTGCCACCACATTGAAGGCTACAAGAGCCTAGGCAAACTTTTAGCGAGTAACGATCTTGAAATCGATGAGTTGGCAAAACAATATATTGAAGGCTTGATGACGGCATTATCTCACCACGCGAACCGTGGTAGCCACGCCAATACTCTGCATCATTTGCAAGGTTACTTTAAGAAACAATTGAGTAGCGCGCACAAGCAAGAGCTTACCAATCAGATTTCTTCATTCAGAGAAGGGCTAGTTCCTCTGTTAGTTCCACTAACACTGATTAACCACTACTTGATGGAATATCCAAACGAGTACCTTGAATCACAGGTTTACCTAAACCCGCACCCACAAGAGCTTAAGCTGAGATACGGATATTGAGCGACATTCTATGGATAAGACGAGACCTGCGGATTCAAGATAACCCTGCGCTCGTCGCGGCAGTTGAAAACGGTGTGACGACCGCCGTTTTCATTTCAACGCCCCAGCAATGGCAGCAACACCACCTTGCGCCAATCAAAGCCGATTTAATCTATCGTCACCTGCAGCAACTTGAATCCCAACTCGCTGAATTTGGGATCGATCTTCTGCACCTCAAAGCCACAGACTTTAACGATCAAGCCATTCAACTCATCAACTTGTGCAAACAGCTTGATGCGACGTGTGTTTACGCCAATTCTGAGCCTGAATTAGACGAGCAGTTACGTGACAAACGCTTAATCGCTAGCGGCATCAAGCTCAAAATAACCGACTGCGATACGATTCTGCCATTAGGTAGCGTGCTGAATAAACAAGGTGAGATGTTCAAGGTTTTCACACCTTTCAAAAACGCATGGTTAAAAGAAGTGCAAGCGAAAGGCATCATTTGCAGCCACGCTCCAGTGCATTCAACAGGATCAGCGCAAACGGGTTCATCTGAAACGGATTCGCTTCAGAATCCATCACAGCTGAAACAATCGTTAAGTGGTTTTTCTGGCGAGTACGATTTCGACTTTCCGCGTGTTGATTCAAGCCGTTGGCCACTAAGCCAAAACGTCCTTGAGAATGTGATTCCCAATTTTTTAGCCAATAAAGTTAATGACTATTCTCGCCTTAGAGATATTCCATCAGTAAAGGGGACGTCGGGCTTATCTCCTTACTTGGCTATTGGTGCAGTCAGCCCTCGTTGGTTAGCGATTCAATTGATTCAACAACAGCCTGACTTGTTATTTGATACTCAGTTGCCAGCCTTTTCTTGGCTTAATGAATTGATTTGGCGAGATTTTTATAAGCATTTGATGTTCCACCATCCTAAACTGGTTAAAGGTGCGAACTTTCAGCAGAAATACAACGGCTTAGATTGGTATCACGACAACCCTAGTTTTAAAGCTTGGTGTGAGGGTAAGACAGGCTACCCATTAGTTGATGCAGCGATGCGTCAATTGGTTGAGACAGGCTGGATGCACAACAGGCTAAGAATGGTGGTGGCAAGCTTCCTAACCAAACACCTGCTGATTGACTGGCGCTGGGGCGAACGCTTCTTTATGTCTCACCTTATCGATGGTGATTTCAGCGCCAATAATGGCGGTTGGCAATGGGCTTCAAGTACTGGCTGTGATGCTCAACCCTACTTTCGAATTTTCAATCCGATCACCCAGAGCGAAAAGTTTGATCCGAAAGGAATTTTTATTCGTAAGTACATTCCAGAGCTGCAAAATATTCCTGACAAGCATGTGCATTTTCCACATGATTACATTGCAAAAAACGGAATTAACAGCGAATACTGGCAACCCATCGTTGAACACAAAGAAGCACGATTGAGAGCCTTAGCCTTTTTCAAATAATTAGAGTGAATATTATGGATAACTCTCTATGGCTTGATAACTTTCTCAACATGTATCGAGACCTCGGAACAGACAATTTCGACGTGCTAAAGACGGTTTATCACCCTGATATCGAATTCCAAGACCCACTGCATCATGTCAGTGGGATTGTCGCATTAACGCATTACTTCGAGAACCTCTACACACAAGTCACTAGCTGTTACTTCCACATCGAACACACCTTTGAAGTGAAAGATGAAGCATCCGTTTATTGGACAATGCAATTCGCTCACAAACAACTCAATGGGCAAAAGCCGATCGAAGTTCAAGGGCACAGCCATATCAAAATGTTGGACAACCAAGTGGTTTATCATCGCGATTATCTGGATGTGGGTTCTATGCTGTACGAGCACATCCCAGTATTAGGTTGCGCGATCAAATCCATCAAAAAAAGAGCGAGCCGATAATGCGTATTATGATCACAGGCGCGACCTCAGGTATCGGCCAATCACTCGCTATAGATTATGCTCAACAAGGGCATCAGGTGATTGCTTGCGGCCGTAATCAAGACAAACTGCAAGCTTTAGTTGATTCTCACGAGACAGATTTATCGCACTCGTCAATTGACCCACTCTGTTTTGATTTGACCGATTACCACAATTTCCCAGAACTTGACCAAGATAAGCCGCTCGACCTACTGATCTTGAACGCGGGTGATTGTGAGTACATCGACGATCCTGTCAATTTTGATGCCGAGCTTTTCGAGCGCGTCATCAACATCAACCTAATTTCAATTGGCTACGCCCTTAAAGCTTGGCTAAAAAACATCAAGCCCGGCGGCCGCTTGGTTTTGGTAAGTTCAAGCGCGAGCTTTCTACCATTGCCAAGAGCCGAAGCTTATGGCGCTTCAAAGGCTGCTCTCACCTACTTAGGTCGAACGCTCTCAGTTGATCTCGCCGAGCACAACATTCATGTCTCAATTGTGCACCCAGGCTTTGTTGAAACACCATTAACCGAGCGAAACTCCTTCGCTATGCCTATGATTATTAGTAGCGAGGCAGCCACTCAACGAATCGTAAATGGTATTGCTCAAGGAAAGAGCGAGATCGATTTCCCAAGACGATTCATATTGATAATGAAATTACTAAGAATGCTACCGACTCCAGTTTGGCAAAAACTCGCTTCAAGGATGGTATAACAATGAAAAAAATCGCCATTATAGGTTCAGGTATCTCTGGACTGACTTGCGCACATGTATTAGATAAGCACCACGACGTTACGGTATTCGAGAAAAATGACTACGTCGGCGGGCACACTGCTACGGTTGATATAGAACACCGAGGCAAGGCGTTTTCAATTGATACTGGCTTCATCGTTTTCAACGACAGAACCTACCTAAACTTCAACCAACTGCTTGAGCAACTCGGTGTCGAAAGGCAACCGACCGAAATGAGCTTCAGCGTACACAACACCACAACTAAATTCGAATACAACGGCCACAGCATCAATTCGTTATTCGCTCAGAGGAGTAATATTTTCAAACCTCAGTTCTGGTCACTAGTGTCTGACATCCTCAAGTTCAATAAGCTGTGTAAAGCCCAGTTCGAAAGCAACCAATTCACGCCAGATGTTACCCTTGGCAACTTCCTGCGCGAGAATCAATTTTCCGACTTTTTCAGTCAGCACTACATCTTGCCGATGGGTGCCGCTATTTGGTCGACAAGCTTGGAAGAGATGGAAGAATTCGAACTCAAGTTCTTTATCCAGTTCTTCTACAATCACGGCTTACTAGACATTGCCAATCGCCCTCAATGGTATGTAATTCCTAAAGGTTCGCGTTCTTACGTCGAGATCATCCTTTCATGCTTGAATAAACCGGTCGCGTTAAACACCTCGATTAAGCAAGTCATTCGCCAACAGTCAGGGGTTACCATTGAATTCGAAGATGGCAGCACACAAGACTTCGACGAGGTAATATTTGCGTGTCACTCAGATCAAGCCCTGCGTTTGCTGGGCGACGCGACAGAGCAAGAACAACAAGTGTTAGGGGAGATCCCTTATAGCCGAAATGAGGTGGTTCTGCACACGGATACCAACCTGTTGCCCGACCGTAAACTGGCGTGGGCAAGCTGGAACTACATGCTTGATGGCAACAGCCAAAGACCTGCTTGTGTCACTTACAACATGAATATCCTGCAAGGTATTGAAAGCCAAGATACCTTCTGCGTAACCCTAAATCAGAGTGACGCGATAGCGCCTGAGAAAATCATTCGCAGCTTTGTTTATCATCACCCGGTACTTAACTCGAACACGGTAGAAGCCCAGCATAAGCGCGAGCAGATCTGCGGCAAAAACAACACCCACTTTGCAGGCGCTTATTGGTACAACGGATTCCATGAAGACGGTGTTCACAGTGCACTCGATGTGACTAAGCGCTTCGGCCTAGATTTGAGCACGAGTTCAGTACGATGAACACTCACACCATCACATCCGACATGGGGATCGCATCCGAAAAGAGTGAAGAGCTCAGCGGCATTTACTGGGGCAACGTACGCCACCGCCGCTTTGGCGATATTACTCATGAATTTAGCTACCAGTTGTACATGATGGGATTAGATCTCGATGAAATCCCTCAAACAACCACTCGCAGTCGCTTATTCGGTACTCAATGGTACAACCCGATTCGCTTTGTCGAATCGGATTATCTCGCTGAAAAAAAAGAAAATATCACGACTGATGAACCTAAATCACTTAAGCAACGTATAGCATCCAAAGTACAACAACTTGGTGGTGTTTGGTCTGTATCAAACCGTGTGACGATGCTGGCTCAGTGCCGTTGTTTAGGGATTTATTTCAGCCCAATCAACTGTTTTTTCTGTTACGACGAGACTGGTGATTGTCGCTACATGTTAGCCGAAGTGAGTAACACGCCTTGGCGAGAAAGACACTATTATCTCATCGACATGCACAAAGAGTTGAAAGTAAAAAAAGAGTTTCACGTTTCGCCGTTCATGGATTTAGACATGAATTATTTGTGGAAAATAAAACCACCAACGAAACGGACGTTAGTACACATCGAGAGTCATCGTAGCGACAAGATTTTTGATGCCACACTAGCACTCTCAAAGCAGTCGGTAACAAAAGCAAACATTAGGAAAACGGTACTGAGGATCCCAGCAATGACAATCAAGGTTGTAATGGGTATCTATTTTCAGGCTCTCAAATTATTTCTGAAAAAAGTACCGTTTGTGGCGCATCCAGACTCAGCGTCTAAAACGCCATAAAGACACCTAAATTGAAGGCTTGGGTTGGCCTAACGAGACCAGCAGTTCTAACCCTCTGCCAGTAAAACTAAATTTAAAACAATTTCTCAGCGAGGTTTCCATGGAACAGCTTGCAAAACAAAACAACAACGTAGAACAACAAGCTAAAGCCGTTGCTGTTTCAAGCAACTGCAAATATCGAGCTCTGATTTTCAAGGTTCTAGAACGTCTGCAATTCGCAAAACTCGAAGTAATAGAACGAGACAAGCATTCAGTGTTCGGAGACAGAGAAGCGACCTTAAGCGCTCAAATTGTTATCCATGATGCGAGCTTTTATCGAGATGTTGTGATGAGCGGCAGTATTGGTGCATCTGAGGCCTACATTGACGGAAAATGGACCAGCCCAGATCTTACCAAAGTGATACAAATCATGGCTCGAAATCAAGCACAGCTAGACGAACTTGATGACAAGACGCAATGGATTTCACGAATCAAAAATTTACTGCTACGCCGTAAGAACGCCAACACAGAGCAAGGCTCTAAACGTAATATTCTCGCCCACTACGACATTGGTAACGAGCTATATGAGCGCTTCCTAGACAGTTCAATGCAATACTCTTCTGCTATCTACAGCGAAGATGCGTTAACCCTGTCGAAAGCACAACAGAACAAAATGAAAACCATCTGTGAGCGTTTAGAACTGTCTGAATCAGATAACGTGGTTGAGATAGGCACAGGTTGGGGCGGCTTAGCCATCTTTATGGCGCAGCACTACGGTTGTCATGTCACCACAACCACAATATCAGATGCCCAACACGCACTTGCAGAACAGAGAGTCAAAGCACTTGGTTTAACCGACAAAATCACCCTGCTTAAAGAGGATTATCGCAACCTTACAGGAGAGTATGACAAGTTGGTCTCTATCGAGATGATAGAAGCGGTCGGCCATGAATATCTACAAACCTTCTTTGAAAAATGTTCGTCGCTACTTAAGCCCTCAGGCAAGATGCTGATTCAAGCAATTACGATTGCTGACAGCCGTTACGATAAATACCGTAAGGGCGTCGACTTTATTCAGAAGTACATATTCCCCGGCGGTTGTTTACCTTCGGTTGCCGTGATGACTCAACATCTTGCGACCAGCACCGACCTTGTCGTCCAAGAAATTGATGACATTGGCCTTCACTACGCTCGAACGCTTAACGACTGGAACGCTGCCTTTGAAAACAGCTGGGAAGAACTCGAATCATTAGGCTATTCAGAAGAGTTTAAACGCCTTTGGGTCTTCTACTTCTGTTACTGCGAAGGGGCATTCCTAGAGCGCGTGATCAGCACTCATCACCTTGTCGCAAGAAAACCTCGTTACTTTGGAGCAAAAGATGAAACGGTTTTGGATTATTAATCTCGTACTGTTTCAAGCGACCTGGGTTTGCAGTGCCTTCTTTACCGCGCAAGCCCCGTTCGTGGCGCCACTGATTGTGGCCGTTCACTTCCTTCTCTCCCCTACCCGCAGTAGCGATCTGAAAATACTCATTTTATTACCATTGGGGCTGTTGCTTGATAGCCTCTTACTTCACTTCGGCGTGTTTGCCGTCGACTCTGAAATTGCTAATCAATCGTGGTTCCCAGTGTGGCTCGTTTGCCTGTGGATCATGTTTTTAATCAGTTTTAACCACAGCCTAAATTGGCTTTTAAAATGCTCGAAAGTGATCTTGTTTGTCATAGGGTTCGTAGCAGGTACTAGTAGTTATTGGGGAGGCATCAAAGCAGGCGCCCTTCTTACTACTTGGCCAGACGCATCGGTGTTAGCTGCCCTTGCAATAAGTTGGGGGATTTTGTTGCCCTTACTGGTGGCCGCTTACTCCAACTTAATAAAACCCAAAATGGCAACAACGAGGTGACTTATGGCTTTTCCACGCAACCCTACGCAAGCGTTCAAATCTGAGAGCCATGTTAGTCGCGTTCGCACTCAAGCAAGCGTGCAATCAAGAAATCGATTATTTAGCTTAGCCACCCTAATCCTCATTTGCGCAGCACTCCTATTTATCGGGAATGCCAAAGCTTCTGCTGTCGATGATTTAAATAAGCGCGGTCAGGGAGAAATGAGTTACTTGTTTTGGACTTTGTATTCTGCAGAGTTCTACACCACTCCTTCTAACTCTGAGCGCGCCTTGAAACTTGAGTACTACCGAGCAATTGACAGCGAAGACCTTGTAGACGCAACCAAAGACCAATGGAGCAAACTTGGTTACTCCAACAACAATATCCAACGTTGGTTGAAGACTTTGTACGCAATGTGGCCTAACGTAGAAGCAGGAAGCACACTCACTATCCGCGTAACCGAAGACAACGTGAGTCGTTTTTACTTCGATGAACAGCCTATCGGTACCATCCAAGACAAGCAGTTTGGTGACGCTTTCTTAGCAATTTGGTTATCTGAAAACACATCTGAGCCCGGTCTACGCAAACAACTATTAGGTTTGAACAAATGAAACCAAAAACAACAATAATAAAATTTGCTTTGGCACTGTTTTCACTCACTTGGCTAGCGGGTTGTGGCTCTGCAAGTTTAGAAAACCACGTAGACACTACGCCAGAGCTCAAGCTTGAAACCTTTTTCAATGGCGAGCTAATGGCATACGGCATGGTACTCGACCGCTCTGGCAACCTACTACGCCGTTTTGACGCCAAGCTTGTCGCGACTTGGGACGGTGACAAAGGAGAAATCAAAGAGTGGTTCTCTTTTGCTGATGGCGAGCGATCAACCCGCGTTTGGAACCTGATAAAAACCGGCGAGAACACCTATTCAGGCACCGCTAATGATGTGATTGGCACGGCATATGGAGAGACCCAAGGTTCAGCGCTTTATTGGAAATATGATTTAGAAATCGAAGTAGACGGTAGCACCTATGAAGTGGTGCTTGATGATTGGATGTTCTTGATGGACGACAAACGCTTGTTCAACAAAACCGAGATGTCTAAGTTCGGCTTTAAAGTCGGTGAAGTGATTTTGTATATCGAGAAACTTTAAAAAACGTCGTTTCTGATTCTCAGATCCATCAGCGATAACCTCGACCCCAAAAGACAATCTCAGTCCGCCATATAATCTCAGTCCGCCATATAATCTCAGCCCGCAAACAATCTCTGCCCACAATGTAATCTCAACCCACAACAGAAAATTGTGGGTTGTTCTGTTTAATCCCTCGAATAGCATACCTGTATGCTCAAGCCTTTGTGCTAAGATGCGCCACCAGCATACAAATGGGCTAAACTCAGTTGAGCGAACGTGATACACAGTTCCACCAATTATGAGCACTTCCCCATTGGTTTCGCTAAGCGTAGATTCCCTACCATGAACAATTGAAAAGGCTTTAAAGCATGAGCAAGTTGACCTCAGCGGAGCGTAAAGCTCGCGACAATGAACGTTTCTCACAACGTGTAAACGACCGCAGAGAAAAAGGCGAAGACGTAGTTGCTTACGCACTGACCAACAAGAAAGCTGTAAAATTCCTGACTAAGTCGGAAAAGAAACGCTTCAATGAAGCAAAAGTCATTCGCCAAGAAGAACAGCGAGTGAAAGATCAAGAAGAGCTTAACCGAATCGAAGACGCGTTCACGACCAAACAGTTCGACGACGAGTAATCTGATTTTCAAAAGCGCTGGCCCTATGCCGGCGTTTTTACTTTTTAGTGCTCCTTCTTTTTTCCTTCCTGGCTTACATCACTTTCTCAAACCTCAATTCTATCGAGCAATCTTAGTCATGAGCCTCAGCATCTTGGTCTTAGATCTCAGAAAACACGCTTTCAAAGCCTTACTATCTCGATTCCATTCAACAATTCCGAGTCCCCATGATTTTAATCACCGGATCAAGCAGCGGTTTAGGCGCAGCTTTAACTAAGCAATATGCGAACGCATCAAACAGCCGTCAGCGCTTAATGATCACTGGCCGCAGCTCACAACGTTTAGCTGAATTAGCGAAAAGCCTGCCAGCAGATACCGTTAGCCAAACCTGTGATCTATGTGACCCGAACTCCGTGAGCGAACTGCTTGATGCATTGCCAGAAACACCAAAACTGGTGGTTCACAGCGCTGGCAGTGGATACTTCGGTAAGATAGAACAGCAAGATCCAGCGGCGATCAGTGACATGCTAAAAAACAATATCGAGTCCTCGATATTTCTGATTCGCGAGCTTGTTCAGCGTTACAAAGATCAACCCGTCACCATTGCAGTCGTGATGTCGACCGCGGCTCAAGGCGCTAAAGCAGAAGAGTCCACCTACTGCGCAGCAAAATGGGCAGTAAAAGGCTTTATCGAATCGGTAAGGTTGGAGCTCAAAGGTCACCCGATGAAAATCGTTGCGGTTTATCCCGGCGGAATGGCGACAGAGTTTTGGGGAACCAGCGGCAAAGCAATGGATACTTCAAACTTTATGACAGCTCAAGAAGCCGCTCAAATGCTGCAACAGGCGTTAACCAGCACTGAGCATGGATATGTATCAGATATCACGATAAACCGCGGTTAACGGCTAATGAGAGCATCGAACAGGTAAACAGAGCTATTCGAGCTAATTATTTGTGAGGGTGAGCATGAAAGTGTGCGACAATGCTCGGCGTAAATTCATATTCAAGGTTTATTATGAAACTTCTAGTTCGTAACCTATCGCGCTCTACTGCTGAGCAAGACATCCGTGTTCTATTTTCTGAGTTCGGCTCAGTAAAAGAGTGCAGCCTAGTTTTAGACCAAGAAACTGGCGAATCTAAAGGCTTTGCATTTGTTGAAATGCCAGAGCACGAAGAAGCAAAAGCGGCACTAAACAAGCTGAACATGTCAAAGCTTGGCAGCAACACGATTCGTGTAAAAGTCGCTAACTCTTAATCGAGTAAACGCTTTATAAGCCACATGGCTTAGCTTAAGCAGCACAAGCACAGATGATAAAGCCCGTAACGATATTGCGCTGAAAAACGTAATATCGTTACGGGCTTTTTGCTGCTCGCGATTCTCTTTTCACAACCAACCTATTCACTTATCGTTTGCGCTTACAACCCTTCATGCTCATCAATAGCACGCCTTGCTTCTGCCATTGAACATCCTGATTCCATCACTAACTGCGCGACCGTCATCGAGGGCGTAGCGGCTAACAACGATGCCAAACACACCACAGGCTTAGGTAGTACTTTGTCTATTGCAGTTGCTATCCAATCGTCTTTTTCATGAGTTAACATGGTTTTAAATTCAATGAGTTGATGATCTTGAGCCACCAACAACCAGTTGCGTGAACGTCGCACTCGCTTCAACTGGCATCCACACTCAGTCGCATTCGCCATCACTTGGCTTTTATCACTCACACGATGTACAAAACTATTCAGTGGGACACTAAACATAACTCTCTGCCAACCAACCTATACCAATCATTCAAGCGCTCTCTAACTACCACTCAGCAACTCAAAATGCTCTATCAATAACTCAATAAAATCATGCTTAGAATTACACAGACACAAAAAAACCGCCAGTGATGCGCTAAACAGCCTCGCAGTTTTTCGTTCTTTAGAGCCTAATGATCAGCATCAGCGGCTAAGCATTTTCAATTCAACATGGATAATCAGCAGCAGCTTTTTGAATCGCCTTTATCGCAGCAGTTTGAACTATCCTGACTTCCTCGCTCAAAACCCTCAATCACACCAGCCAACGCAGTAAATGATTGCTCAATATTGTCACGCGAAGTGGCGATGTTCATTCGCATAAAATGATAACTCTCAGCGCCAAACCAACCGCCCGGCGTTAATCCCATTTTAGCCTGCTCAAACACCACGTTTTTTAGCTCTTCTTCCGAAAAACCCAACTCAGAAAAATCAAACCACACTTGGTAAGTGCCTTGCGGTTGGAAGACTTTTAACTGAGGAATTCGCTGCGCTGCAAATTCGGAAATCCACTTAACTGTGTCTTGCAGATACGCCAACATACCATCTAACCACTCTTCACCCTTTTCGAAGGCCGCCACGGTTGCAAACGTGCTGAACGCGTTGCCATGGTAAAGGTACATCGCCGCTACATTGGCTTTGAACGCTTCAAATAGCTCATCATTATTGGTATAGACATAACCATTCGAGATGCTGTGCATGCCGAAGGTTTTCGCCGGAGAGCCAATCAAGGTGATGACCTTGTCGTAATCAAAGCTGGTTAAACTCGTAAAAGCGTGACCTTCAAAGATAATGTCGGAATGGATTTCATCGCTGATGATCAGCACATCGTGGCGCTTGGCGATCTCGATGACTTGTTCAATTTCTTGCTGCGTCCACACACGACCCGTTGGGTTGTGAGGATTACAGAAAATCATCGTTTTTACTTTGTGTTCGATTATCTGCTGTTCCATACCATCGAAATCAATGCGGTAACCTTGCTCATCATTAATCAGTGGGCTGTTCACCACCTGACGATTAGCCTTGTTCACCAAGTTAGAAAACTGGTGATACGCTGGCGTATGGATAAGCACGCCATCACCTTCATTGGTGAATTGACGCAGTAACAATGCAATACCAGAAAGCACACCCGGCACCTGAACGAACTTGTCCGCAGAAAGGTCTAAACCATGACGCTTTGAATACCATTGCGACAGCGCTTCAAACACTGCTTGCTCATGAAATTCGTAAGAGTACACACCGCGCTCAATCAGACGATTCAGCTCTTGAGTGATCGGCTCTGCTACCTGAAAATCCATATCAGCCACCCAATATGGGAAGACATCAGTGGTGTTGTAGATACCTTGTAGCATCTGCGGTTTACTTTTAATAAACGCATTTTCGCCGTAGTTAGATGCACTGTTAAAGCTGGTCATATAGATTTCCCAAAGTTTACATTCGATAATTTGTAATCAAATCGATCACACTCATATCAGTAAGACGTTTTCTTTTTTGAAAAAGACGAAAAAGGCACAAAAAAACGTCATTAAAAACACGATTTATATCTTAAAGTGAGTGGGCGTTTGCTGATCGCCCCTAAGAATCTCTATAAAGGCTCTGATTTTCTTCAAGTTATACATATCGCGGTGCACCAAAGCCCAAACAGGCATCGGCCAAACCAAACTGGAAGAAACTGAGATCAAATCCTCATCTCTCTCCACAAATTCCCTAGGCATAACCGCAATACCACACCCCGACTCCAAAGCTCGTGCGGCAACCTGAACACTCGAACACAGAAATACAACCTGCGTTTCTGGCACCGTGTCGTAGATCCATTCATTCCACAGCAGGTGTTGTGGCCTCTCTTTCATGGCGATAAAACGATGCTGCTGCCAATCACTGTTTTGCGGCAATCCATACTGCTCGATATAGCTTTTGTGCGCGCACAACACCATCTCCACACTGGCGATTGGGAACACGATATTGTCTGGCGTCGTAGGTTTATCGCCACTACGAATCGCAATATCCGCCTCACCATATTCAAGGTTAAACTTCCTCAAATCACCAATAAAATCAACACGCATATTGGGGTAACAACGCTGATATTGTTGGATAACGGGCATCAGCATACTTGCCATGTCGTTTATTGCAGTAACGGTTAACGTGCCAGAAAGTGCCTGTTCTTTACTTTTGATTTGTGCGCCCAATTGCGAGAAGTGATTCTCTGTCACCTCACCTAAGCGCATGATCTCTAGCCCGGCTTCGGTCGGTAAATAACCTTTGTCATTTCGTTGGAACAACAACACACCAAGCTCAGCTTCGAGAGTGTCGATATGCCTCATCACGGTTGAACGGTGCACGCCCATTTCTTGAGCGGTAGCACTCAGTGTTTGGTGTTGAGCCAGCTTGTAGGCCGTTCTTATCTCATTCCACTTATCCATTTTCTCGCCTTTTCATTTAGCTGCCTCTCGATGTTGCACGTTGCAAAAATGCACATCTCCGTTTTATTTTCGCTCATTTATTACAAA
The DNA here is from genome assembly GCF_041466605.1 of Vibrio sp. 10N.247.310.17. Taxonomy (NCBI): domain Bacteria; kingdom Pseudomonadati; phylum Pseudomonadota; class Gammaproteobacteria; order Vibrionales; family Vibrionaceae; genus Vibrio; species Vibrio sp. 10N.247.310.17. Next base: position 22,171 of record NZ_JBFSTC010000012.1, read on the forward strand.
TATGAAACGAACTAAGCTATTTCCCCATAGATAAGTGGCTTCTGTGGTCGACAAACGGCCTGCCGCAAAAAAGACAAAGTATGAATAAAGGGCAAAATATGAAAAAGGTAGACGTACTCATTATTGGTGGTGGTTTCGCAGGCGTAGCAGCCGCGCAAGAACTTGAGAAAAAAGGCGTGAGCACGTTATTGGTTGATAAAAAAGACTACTTTGAAGTGACCTACGCAACTCTTCGTAATGTTGCTGCACCAACGGTGACCAAAGACGATGCGAGAAAGCCCTACCAATCTTTCTTGAAAGGCGCTTTTCTTCAAAGTGGTGTCAGCGAATTAACACGTAACCAAGCCACATTGGATAACGGAAGTACCATTGACTTCAAGATGGCGATCATTGCTTCAGGTACTCGCTACCCGAGCATGCCAATCGCTAAATCGAGCTCTGCGTTCAACCTAACCGATCGCAACAACGAACTATTACAGCACAATCAAAACATCCAAAATGCAGAGAACATATTAATTATTGGTGGCGGGGTCGTGGGAGTGGAACTGGCAGGAGAAATCGCACACGCCTTCCCTAGCAAAAAATTGGTTCTCGCACATAGAGGTGAAGCATTGCTTGATGGCTTCAAGAGCAAAACCAGAAGAGTCGCATTTCAGCAGTTAACAGCACTAGGTGTCGAAGTAGAATTTAACACGGGTTACCAAAACATCTCGGGAAGCTATATCGACCAACGAAGCGGTAAAACGGCGACCGCAGACATCGTATTCGAGGCGGTTGGCACCTTACCCAATAGCGAGTTCCTGCAAGCTCAGTTGCCACACGTGTTAAATAACAAAGGCTTCATCAAGGTGAATAGCCAGCTAGAGGTGTCAGGAGAAGACAACCTATACGCACTCGGTGATGTCGCCGATGTTGGCGAAGCTAAGCTGGGTTATCTTGCTCAGCAACAAGGGGAGTACCTCGCTCGCCTGATCAGCAACAAGCTAAAGAGCAAATCGACAAAAGGTTACAAGCGAAATCCATTAATGGCACTGATTCCAACAGGGCCAAAAAGCGGCGTTGCCGAGATGCCTTTTGCTGTTACAACTTTTAAACCCTTGCTCAATATGAAGCAAAAAGATTTGTTCATTAATAAAGTTTACAGTGCCTTTGAAAGCTAAGCGCGTACTGCCAATTGGTTTTGACAGCGTTACGCATGCTTTATGACGCTACTTATGATGGGGTAGCATTGCTTAGGCTTTAGCCTATACCACAATTTCTGTTTTTACCGAGTTGGCGATAAAGCAGTTTTTGTGCGCCAAATGATGCAGTTTGTCGAGTTGTTTGGCAGTCGGTATCTTAGAACCTGAGAACACAATGTCAGGTCGCAGAGTCACCTTAGTGACCGATGAGCGGCCTGATTCATCTTCCTCAAGCACACCAACAGCATCATCCACATAAGAGTCGATCACATACTTCTGCTTTGCAGCAATGCCCAAAAACGTCAGCATATGGCAGCTAGACAGTGCCGCAATAAAGGCTTCTTCAGGATCAACGTTGGCCTCAACTGAAAACGGCAGTGGCACAACATGAGGTGACGACGAGGCAGGCACAGTGACACCGCCATCGAACTCCCACATATGCCCTCGGCTGTATTGGTTATCACTAAAGGCTTCATCGTCACCACGAGCCCAACGAATCACCGCACTATATTCAGACATAATCCCTTCCTCTATCCATTAGTTATCAAATAATTGGTTCTCAAACGACGAGTTATTTAGCGATCAGCAGGGTGATTGACACCATCATTAGTCACCACATCACCAATATCAAAAGGGTTCACCCCTTCCAAACAACCGATGTTAAATCCATATTCATTGGGGTTTGAACGGCGTTGATGATGGGTATAGATACCGCAGTTTGAACAGAAGTAATGTTTCGCGGTGTTGGTATTGAATTGATAAAGCTTAAGATGCTCAGCGCCTTTCAAAATCTTAATACCATCCAGCGCAACAGACCCCACAATCGCCCCTCTACGACGACAGATAGAGCAATCACAACGGCGCGGCTTTTCTATTCCGTTAGGTAAGCTGAGCTCTAATTCGACCGCACCGCAGTGGCAGGTTGCCTTATGAAAAGGTTGGATAACCGTGTTACCGACTACTTTCATTTCTCTCTCCAATCACGTCCTTGTATTGCACGCATCATAACCAGTTCAATGAACTCTGTCCTTAAGCTGACGTTGAGTTAGAGAGCTCTGTCATGCGAGGATTCACGGCTAATCTAACTAGAATTTTTAACCAAATCGCCAAACCGCTCAAACAGAAAATCCAAAAACAGCCGAATACGTTTCGGCTGATATTTCTTGCTGATATACACCACATTCAAGTCGGCACTCGATACTGACGTCGAGGTGTTGAAGTTCTTCATGTAGCCATTAAGTAGCGTCACAAGGCGTTGGTTATTGATGTCATCTTGCACATCGAGTACCGACTTCAACGCAATCCCTTCTCCTTGCAATGCCCAGTACCGAATCACTTCGCCATCGTCTGAAAATCGCTTCGGCACAACCGTCACCGACTTCTTCATATCATTGTCTTGGAAGTGCCATGTCTTGAGCTCTTCATTGCTACGCAGCATAGCCAAACAGTCGTGCTGGACCAAATCTTGTGGTGTTAACGGCGTTCCATGCTTGGCAAGATATTCTGGTGAAGCACACAGCACTCGTCGGCTTGGTGATAAGCGTCTTGAGATCAAGCTACTGTCGACCAATTCCCCATAACGGATCACGATGTCCATGCCTGATTCAGCGATATTCGATAGGTGATCGTTCAAATACAGGTAGGGAATAACGTCTGGATACTGCTGACAAAATTCCGACAAAATAGGAAGGATGTACTGCTTTCCGATGTCTTTAGGTACTGCAATCTTTAGTGGGCCTTTAACCTCTTTGACGCCATTTTGAATCAGGTTTTCAGCCTCGCTAACGTTATCCAATATCTCCAGACACGCCTTGTGATACAGCTCCCCAGAGTCAGTTAAAGACACATGTCTTGTGCTTCGGTTCAGCAGCTTCACACCATAACGCTCTTCCAACGCCTGAAGCCTTGCTGTCATGGTCGCAGGAGACAGCCCTAACTCTCGCCCCGCCGCTGCTAACCCGTGATGCTTAACAATGCTCACGAACATCGCCATATCTGAAAACTTGTCCATTCACCTCTCCTACCATTCAGTTAATCCGAATAATTATTTTATATTTTAGCCAATTATCAAATTTAGTCGAATAAATATAATGACAACCATCAGCAGAACACGCAGGAATTCAGAACATGAACAACGAACTTACAAACCAAGAAAAGCACACATTCGTCATCATTGGTGGAACATCAGGTATCGGCAAAGCATTAGCAATGCAATTGAGAAACGAAAACAACACGATACATATTGCCAGCCGACACACAGGCGTTGATATCACCGATGAGAAATCGGTTTGTGAATACTTCGAATCGATCGGTGCATTTGATCACTTGGTGATAACCGCGGGGTCATACGCTCCCGCAGGAAAAGTGACAGACGTTGCTATCGCAGACGCAAAAGCAGCATTTGATACCAAATTTTGGGGCAGCCTGAACGTAGCCAAGCACGCCGCGCGTTACATGAAACCCAACGGTTCTATCACTCTCACGACGGGTATGTTGTCACGCAAAGTGGTAGCTGGCACTTACGTAAAAACCGCCATCAACGCTGCACTTGAAAGCGTAACTAAGGTGCTTGCCAAAGAGCTATCACCGATTCGAGTCAACGCCGTCAGCCCCGGCCTTACCATGACTGAAGCCTACAAAAATATGGATGACTCAGCTCGTTCAACTATGTACGACAACGCGAAAAACAGCCTACCAGCAGGCAAAGTCGGAGAGGCAAAAGATATCGCAATGGGCTATCTATTCGCGATTAACAACCCATACGTAACGGGGTCAATCATCGACATCGATGGCGGTGCTCTACTCGGCTAACACTCCGCAAAGAAGCAAAGAAGCAAAGAACAATCGTTAGGGCGTGTATGTAAACGTCCTAACAAACAAGAATTAACACAGGTACTTCACTATGAAACCAGAAGCGATCAATATAGAAAAGATCCCATTCCAAGTTTGGATACTGACACTCGCAGCTTTTGCCATCGGCACCGCTGAGTTTGTTATTGCAGGCATCCTTCCACAAATTGCCACATCCCTTTCGATCACCGAAGGTCAAGCCGGCTACCTAATCAGTGCTTACGCATTGGCTATCGTTATTGGTGGCCCGATCTTAACCATCTACCTCGCACGTTTTAACAAAAAGATGGTACTGATTGGCTTAATGGCACTGTTCATCATCGGCAATATCTTGTCAGCCTTAGCTCCTAGTTACCCACTTCTACTTGCAAGCCGCGTTATCGCAGGCTTAGTGCAAGGTCCTTTCTATGGCATAGGTGCCGTTGTCGCGACCAATTTAGTGTCTGAGAAAATGGCAGGTCGTGCTGTTGGTCAGATGTTCGCTGGCTTAACGCTCGCTAACGTTCTTGGGGTTCCCGCAGGTACTTGGGTGAGCTTGCAATTCGGTTGGCACACAACTTTCTTTACCGTGGCAGCACTTGGCACCATCGCCATGATTTCAATCTTAACGTCAATAAAATCTTCAGGTCACAGCGAAGCGAAAGACATCAAAACTCAGCTGTTGGCATTCAAAAATCCAATGCTTCTCATCAGCTTGGCGATCACCGCTTTTGCTTGGTCTGGCTTCATGACGCTTTACGGCTACCTTGCGCCTATCGCCATGCACATCACGGGTTACGGTCAAGAATCAGTAACTTGGATCTTAGTGATTGTGGGTGTCGGATTAATCATCGGCAACACCTTGGGCGGACGCTCTTCTGACAAAGATTTAGGCAAGGCATCGATGTTTTGGGCTATCGCGATGATCGTTTCATTGGTAGTGGTTGGCCTTGTTGTAGACAACAAAATCCTATTCGTTGCAGCTGCATTTGTCTTTGGTATTGCATCATTTGCGAACGTTCCTGCTATGCAGCTTCGAGTAATGAACCACGGTGGCGAAGGCCAAGAGCTAGCAGCAACCGCGAATATCTCAGCGTTTAACTTGGCCAATGCCTTCGGTGGCTTCCTAGGCGGCATGGTACTCGACAGCCAACTAGGCGCAGGAATGATTCCATTCGCAGCCGTTGTTGTCCCAGTGATTGGTTTGTTGCTTATTGCAAAAGCCAACCGAGCTGAAAGGCCACAAAACGACTCTATCTTCAGCCCTGCGGAATCGAAATAGTGACCACCGCACGCTAAATCAATCAATACATGACCGATACAAGGTAAATACCATGAGCAAATTATTCGAAACAGCAGAACTCAAAGATCTAGAACTACAAAACCGTGTGGTTATGGCGCCCATGACGCGCGCTCGTACAAGCCAGCCTGGAAACGTGCCAAATGAAATGATGGCGACTTACTACCAACAACGAGCAAGTGCAGGACTCATCATCACTGAAGCGACACAAATCTCAGATGACTCTCAAGGGTACTCATTCACACCCGGCGTTTACACAAGCGAACAAGTGGAAGGTTGGCAAGGTGTCACCTCTGCCGCTAAAGAACAAGGCGCAGCGATATTCTGCCAACTATGGCATGTGGGGCGCGTGTCTCATCCAACCTTCCAAAAAGGTGAACTACCAATCGCGCCTTCGGCACTGGCTCCGGTAGAAACTCAGGTTTGGATCTCTGACGAGAATGGAAACGGCAACATGGTGGATTGCATTCAACCAAGAGAAATGACCCAAGCCGATATTGATCGTGTGGTTCAAGATTTTGCTAAGTCAGCGAAGAAAGCGGTCGAGGCAGGGTTCAATGGCGTGGAAATCCACGGTGGTAATGGCTACCTTATCGATCAATTCCTAAGAACTAATTCGAACAAGCGCACCGACAACTATGGCGGCAGCCGCGAGAACCGACTTCGCTTTCTAATCGAAGTAGTGGATGCAGTCATTGATGCGATTGGTGCCGATAAAGTGGGCGTTCGTTTAGCTCCGTTCATCACCTTCAAAGACATGAACTGCCCAGACATCGTGCCAACGATTCTAGAGGCATCAAAGGCGCTGCAAGCACGTGATATCGCTTACTTGCATCTATCAGAAGCCGATTGGGATGATGCGCCTGTGATACCTGAAAGCTTCCGTGTCGAACTAAGAGAGTTGTTCTCTAACCCCATCATCGTCGCTGGCAGTTACACACCAGAACGCGCCGAAGAAGTGTTAAGCAAAGGCTACGCCGACCTCGTCGCATTTGGTCGCCCATTCGTTGCGAATCCAGACCTCGTTTCACGCCTACAAAACGGCAATGAACTATCCGATCTTGATGGCGCCACTCTGTTCGGCGGCAACGAAAAAGGCTATATCGATTACCCTGCGTTGTAGTGGATTTTGAAGTGCTAACAATGCCTTAAGTTTTCTTTCAGGCAAAAGAAAGGCTCGCGTGACTAGTGCGAGCCTTATGCAGTTTAGGGGGTAAACCACAATCTGATATTAATTTGGGTAATTATTTAACTTATGAGCCAGTATGCACCTGTGCGCATTGATGTACTATTTTTATATGATTCATCGCGATAAATCAATCGATAAAAGTTAGAGTTTGGTCAATTTAAACCATACAGATTGAAATGATTTAGCGATCTACATCTCGAAAATCATCATAAAACCCATAAAAATCAGATCTATAGGCTTCTCATTTGCCAATAGCCTTCACCATTGGTCGAGAGTTGGCAGTGTAAATAATCAAGCGTATCTGCGACTATTCCTGAAATGCCTTGTGGTGGATTGAATAACAACAAACCACTGCCGATTAGGCGATCATCCCCTTTCGGGTCTCGAAGGCGAAGCTCCGACTTAATTGGACTTGGCAGCAAACCATCTTTCACTGCAGTAACACAGTGATTCAGAATCAGTGAGCTCTTGTCATCCGTGTAAAGCGGGTACCAAATCAGTGCAGATACCTTTTCTGATTGTTGATACGCTTTAACCAAGGCATCGATCACCGCGAGATATTCAGAATCGGTTTCATAGGGAGGATCGATAACAATCAGGTGATGATTATCGTGTTTTGCTACATCATCAGGCAGCGCTTTGAGCCCATCACCTGCGGTAATAGTGAGCTTGCTTGAGACATCAAGGTCACGTTGTAACGTCTCAATATTAGTTTGCAGTAAATCAGCTTCATCTTGCTGAATATCTGAAAAATAGAAGCTATCTTGGCTACGGCCTTGTTGGTAAGTGATGGCTGCTGAGCCCGGATAGAGAGAGATAAGTTGATTCGGGTTGTAGTATTCCAGCACCGACATAAAAGAAGCGAATGCTGGAGGAAGATAAGCTTTGTTTCGCCACAAGTACCCGACCCCTTCAGCGAACTCACCGGCGTGATTGCTTGGCGCTGTAGTGAGGTCATAACACCCTGTGCCTGAATGCGTGTCGATAACATTGAGGCGAGAGTGTTGCTGCATTAATGATTTAACCAGTGCACTCAATACTGGATGCTTGAGTGCATCACCGTGGTCGCCTACATGACATTGATGTCGATATTCCATTACCTTGCCTCATTTCTACTGACGTCATATAAACATACTTCATATAATGAGGGCTTGCCTGCTCAATCCATTGTTTTTTGAAATAGCCTCTCTTTTAACTAACTGACTGACTCTTATAAAAAATAAAGCCCTTCGTCTTGCTACAAACGAAAGGCTTTGCTGAACTCACTCGTTAGTCCATGAGGACTATGGCTGAGCGCTATCTAATTAGAAGACTTAAGCAATCAGGAAACTAAGGATACTCCCCCTCAACTTCTACTTCTGGTTTCACCTGATAGTGACAAGGCTGCAATCCAAGTAACTTAGGTAGGGTGATGCTTACTGAAATGGAGGACCACGTACCGCTGACAATACCCACAACGAGTGCAATAGCAAAACCTTGCAGCGCAGCGCCACCAAGTAGCCAAAGCGAAGATACGGTGATTAAAGTTGTTCCTGAAGTCACCATGGTGCGTGAGAAGGTCGCTTTAACCGATTCATTGAGCAGGTTGTCAGTATCACCGTTTGGATTGCCGCGAAGCATTTCACGAACGCGGTCAGCAATGATGATAGAGTCATTCAATGAATAACCGAGAATCGCTAGCACGGCCGCTAATACAGTCAGGTTGAACTCAAACTGAGTAAAAGCGAACAAACCTAAGATAAGCGTCACGTCGTAAATGATTGCAGCAAGAGCACCAAGTGCCAAACGCCATTCAAATCGTACACTCAGGTACAGCATGATCATTAGGAAACACACCAATACCGCCAAGCCACCTTGGTCAACCATGTCTTGACCCACTTGAGGGCCAACCACGCTGCTGTTAAGCACTTTTACTTGGTCGCTCACAGAAGACAATGCATCCACTAAGTTTGGCTGTGGAGCGTCTGTCAGTTGACTGTAACGAATTGTCCAGCGATCCTGTTCTGCCATACCAACCACTTGAACGTCTTGTTGAAAAGCAGTGTCGAGCTTGGTTTTTAACGCATCTTTGGTTACTTGATCAGAGAGTTGAACCTCGGCAACCACACCGCCAGTAAAGTCCAAACCCCAGTTAAAACCTTTCACTGCCACCAGCATCACAGAGCTCATGAACAGCACAATAGAAATCACAGACATCACCTTACGAAGGCGAGTCATGTTTTTATCTGAAATATAGCGGTCTGAAATAGTCATTTTTGAAGTACTCATGCTTAAATCCTTACGTCGTGGCGTTGGTCACGCCCCCAAACCAAATTGATGATCGCTCGTGAAGCAAAAATGCCTGTGAACATACTGGTTAGAAGACCTAAGCCCAGTGTCAGAGCGAAGCCCTGAATCGGTCCATTACCAATGGTATATAGAGCCACAGCAACGATCATGGTGGTGACGTTAGCATCGAAAATTGACGAGAATGCGCTATCGAAACCACGGTCGATAGAGCTAGCAAAGCTGCGCCCTTCTTTCATCTTGTCTCGAATACGCTCGAAGATAAGCACATTGGTATCTACCGCCATACCGACGGTCAGTACTAAACCCGCAATACCCGGCAGAGTTAATACCGCACCCGGTAGCAGCGCAATCAAACCAAACAATGTGGTCATGTTAACCACCAATGCGCAGTTCGCGACCCAACCAAGACGGCGGTACCATAGCGCCATAAACGTTAGCGTAAGGCCAAGGCCAAGTGCCAAAGCAGCAAAGCCGTTAGTTACGTTTTCAGCACCCAAAGATGGGCCAATAGTACGTTCTTCAATGATGGTCACTGGCGCAGTCAATGAACCCGCACGCAGCAGTAACGCAAGCTCTTGCGCTTCAGCCAAGCTGCCAGCACCAGTAATTCTGAAACGACTACCCAGTTGAGACTGGATGTTTGCCACACTGATCACTTCACTGTCTTGCTTGCTGTTGCCCGCTCTATCACGACTGTACTCGCTGTACACGGTTGCCATTGGCTTACCGATGTTATGACGTGAGAACTCAGACATTTTCTTACCACCAGAAGAATCTAGGGTAATGTTTACTTCTGCACTGCCCATCTCACCAATGCCACTACGAGCATCAATAATGTGTTCACCGCTCAGTACTGCTTTGCGAGCGACAACCACACGATTGCCATCTGTATCTTTTAGCGTTTGAGTATTGCGAGTTGCATTGTCGTAAACAGAGTAGAACGCCAAAGATGCGGTTGCACCAATCACGTCTTTTGCTGCTGCAGGGTCTTGAACACCAGGCAATTCAATACGAATACGGCTTTCACCTTGGCGTTGAATCGATGCTTCTGTGATGCCTAATTCTTCAATACGGCTGCGCATGATTTGCAGGTTTTGTTGAACGGTTAGGTTGCGTAGCGTTCTTTGCTCTTCTTCTGACTGAGTTAATGTCAGTGACTTATCTGAACGATCACGTAGCCAATGTGGGAACTGTTCACGAATCAACTTTTGTGCTTTTTCGAAATCGGCGTCGGTACGGAAATCAAACTGAACTTGGTTGTTGACCACTTTACCGCGTGCATAACGCACCTGACTGGTCACCTCGTCGACCATCGCTTGAGCTTGTGCGTGATAAACCGGCTCCATGTCCACTTCTAATAAGAACTGAACACCACCACGTAAATCAAGACCTAACTGAATCGGTGCAAAGCCCATGTCAGTCAGCCATTTAGGTGCTGCAGGCTCCATAGCAAGAGCAACCGTCGCGTTGTCGAGGAAGCGCTCATTAAGCACTTCTTTGGCTTTCGCTTGTTGCTCCGCATCTTCTAAGATCACGACTAAACGTTTGTCTTTTTGAAATGCAGATTTGGCTTGGATGCCTTCGCTAGCAAGGTATTGAGTAATTTGAGTGGCGTCGATCGTCTGCTCAGAACGGTTACTGATTTGAACCGAGGCGTCTTCGCCAAACCAAGAAGGTAGAGCGCTTAGAATCATGATGATGATGGTGGCGATAAGCACCACGTATTTCCACTTTGAGTAGTGGTTAATTTGTTTTCTTGGAATGCGTTTTTTCACAGTCAAGATCTCTTCTTTTTACCAATCACCGTAAACACGAGCTCAAAAATAGCGCCGGGAAAAAGCAGTGATCGAGCGTTTTAACCAGCTAGGATGGCCAGTTATTTACTGCGATTGGTATAACTAATGTTTTGCGAACACGAACGACAACTAGTCACAACCAAAACAAGCTGATTGAGTAACAGTGAGGCTAATAATTGTGTGTCGCTATATTGGGTTAATTGGCGAGTTCAACGAGCGCGAGGCGATCATCGATACGACCAATTTAAGGTCAAACGATTAGCTAAGAAGTTCTCGGAAATGCGAGTATTGAATATTGCCCTCTTTCCACCCAGAAAGCCGGGAGGACGGAGAACTCACAATGCTGGTCCAGTGCTGCTTGGAATCCAACAGCGGTGTGTCGAAAAGCAGAGAAGCCAGTAATGAAGGGGGAGAGAAGTCGATCAGTAGATGATAAGCAGGCTCAAGATCGGCCACGCTTTCTTGCTCGTTGCTGAGCATACGTCTGAAGTTTGCAGCCTGGAGGCTCGACTCGGTGTCATGATAGTTGGAACTGTCACCATAAGGCACGGTACCAAACGGAACCTTATCGCACTCTAAGTAGCTCGACGGATTATCCGTAGTGGCTTGTTTACACTGTTTTATCGAGGAAGATTGTTCATTCTGCGAAGATTGCTCTTGAGCCGAATGAACTTGGAATGGCTTAGAAGGAAACGAATAGCCGTTAGAATTCACTAAGCCAAAGCTCAGTAAAAACAACATTAAGACTAATCGGGTACCTAGTTTAAGCAATTAACAATAATCCTGAATGGTAAACACTGCGACAATATATAACAGCTATGAAAGTTACAATTGATTTAGAAACACAACCGAACACATTTGACACTACGCTGACAATTGCTGACCTCCTAGCGCTGTATTCACGCATACAAAGTCGTCAAAAAACAAAAAGCCAAGCAATGAATGCTTGGCTTTAATGGGGTATTTGTCAAAGCACTTTTGGCTATCGTTTTCACGCTCTACGTTAGGCTTTAGGCTTTAGGACGCATGATGTTCTTAACCTTACGGCTGTTCTCACCAAAAATACGCTGTATTAGATCATTCATATCTTCAGTGGATATCGATCTCGCCACGCGCTCAACTTGAGACAAGGCTTCGATATCGTAACCATGAAGTAGATAACGAGACACATACCACGCTTGGTCAATAGAGCTCATCTCGAGAGGCGTGAAGTCAGCTTCAAACTGTTTCACAACCGCTCGCATTTCCTCTTCAGAAACGCCTTGGAGAAGGTCTGCAATCACTTTATCAATCGCCACTTCCACTTTATCAACGTTCTCTGGCGCTATCATCGCACCGACAACCCACTCGTTACTCAACTCACTGTCTGCTGACGCTGAGAATGTATAAGGCGAGTAATCTAAGCTCAAATCTTCACGAATATAGGTATCTAAGCGAGTCGCTAACAAACGTTCCAGTATGCTTTCCATGAAGATATCTTTTGACGTAACAACTTTTTCAACCGTGGTTACAGTACTAGGTTCAGCAATGACTCTTAAGACGTACTCCGCGCTATTCACGTTGTTGATGGCTAAATCAATGCGTGGTTCTGATGGTTGCTTGTAAGCCACCTTAAAGTCAGGGACTAGAGCTTTTTCTAATGGAATAGACGCCAAATATTGCTGAACCAAAGGCTTCAATACGCTTGGATCAATATCACCAACGATCACCAATTGGTTATGCCTCATTTGACCAAACAGTTGCTGATGAATGTGGCTGATATCTTCCACAGAAACCACTTCAACACGGTCTTTATTAACAAAGCGGTGACGGCTTTCTTGACGATAAATATTTTGGTTTATTGCACGTTCAAACTGGCCAACAGGGCTGCTCAAGAACGATTCTTGACCTTGTACAAACTCCTGCTTCACAGCTTCTAGCTGCTCGGGACTTATTTTAGGCGCGGTTATGAAAGTATAAAGCGCAGCAAACGTATCTTTTAGCCCATCTTTTTTGATATTAAATTCAACACCATGACGAGTATTGCCTATAAAAGAATCGGCTTGAATATTTTCACGGTCAAGGTACGCTTGAAGTTCAGAACCGGTCAAATCACCCACACCACTTCGAGCAAAAGTAGGCAATGCAACCTCAACCGCTGGGTATAAGCTTGGCTCCAAAGCAGCCTTTCCCCCCAAACTCATGTACATCACGCCAACATCATCATTCGCCAGTGAGTCACGTAAGTACCACATATCTATACCATTACTTAACGTCCATTTTTGAATGTATGGATCGACAGATATTTGTTCAACCAGTACAACATCGCCTTGCGAACTCGGTACCGCAAAAGCACTGCCCGCCGCAGCAACCAACGGCGCGGTGCCCGTTTCTCTATTAGTACCTATTTTGCTATTAGTACCCATTTCGCTATAAGTAGCTTTCAAGCTATCTAACGAGTTATTGATTGCGGCTCTATTTTCAGCCTTATTCATGCCAATGATCACGAAATAATCACCAGAAAGTATGCTTTTTATGTTGTCATTAATCACTTCAAGACTGACGTTGGAAATGAAAGTTTCCATACTTGCCTGAAAATCTTTCTGTGATTGAACGATTCGACCCGTCACTAAGGCACTTGCCTTATTGTTCGCGTGATCGACACCGTCCTCTTTATCCCAATCATGCTCAATATTATCGAGCAAGTTTTGGTAGTAGTGCTGTTCACCGACGATCTCCGCTTGCGACACACCGTAATCCCGCAATGATGCCAACGTCGAGAGCATCTTTTGCTGAGTCACTTCACGACTTCCAACAGGGAATCCAATACTGGTTGATGAATAAAGCAGAGCACCCATTTCAAGACTGTCTGACGCTATCCATTGAGTCGGCAAAGCCGCATCATTAAATACCGCCTCAAGTCGTTGCTGAATCAATAACTGGGAGGTTTCATCCAACCAACGTTGGTGCTGTTGATCGTGAGTTTCAATGATGTTTGAGCCTCGGTTAAACGTCAGTGAAATACTTGGGGCTTCTCTCTTCGTATACTCAACATAGTCACCTTCGTTGAAAGTGGTGACTGTCTGTTTCACTGGTTTAGGCGTTTCACCACGCTGCCAACTAGAAAACTTCGCTTCAATTAATGGGATCACGGTTTCGATATCCACATCACCTGAAACAACAAGCTCTACGATTTGTGGTTGATACCAAGTCTGGTAAAAGTTGTTTAGGGTTTGAGAAGTGGCATTTACAACCGATTCTTTAGTTCCCAATGCGTCTTGGGATTCATACGGTCCACCTTCAATAAAGTGGTCATAAAACACTTCTGGGAATGACTTATCATCAAGGCGAGCCATACGAAACTCCCCAAGAACCACACCTTTTTCTTTTTCAACTTCTGAACTGGCGAGATCCAATCCATCACCGATGTCTCGCATCCACGTTAGGGCAGACTGTAATTGGACATTATCGGGTAAATCTAGCTGATATACCGTCTCTTCATAAGAGGTGTAGGCATTAATATCAGCCCCAAAACTAGCACCTGCATCTTCAAATAGTCGAATCACATCGTTTTGCGAGAAGTTCTTACTGCCATTAAATGCCATGTGTTCGACAAAATGCGCATAACCTTCTTGTTGACTAGTTTCTTGAATAGAGCCTGCATGTACGACTAAACGAATAGAAACTGGCGCTTCATGATCAGGATAAACATGATAGGTAAAGCCATTCTCTAGTTGGCCTGAAGTCCAAGCCGGGTCCGGTTGGATGAAGGTGTCAGTCGTTTTTGATGTTGAACTACAGCCAACCAGGGTAAGGCATACTGCCGTCGCTAAATAATATGTTTTCATAACAACCTCTTAATGTCATTCATCGACAATATACATCTTGAGTTAATGATTATTATTTAATACTGAACTGAATGAGTATCTTTGTGATCTGGATCTTTATTTTATAAATCATACTCAGTTATATAAGGCGCGAATTGCGAGCATTTAAAAGTCACTACCTAGCTTAAAAGTCAGTAACTAGTTTAAAAGTGACAAGCTTGAAAGTGATGAATTAAAAAGTAACGAGTTTAAAGACTAACCCTAAGCCAAATAAAAAAGCCAAATGACTTAGCATTTGGCTTAGATTCGACATCATATATTCAGGGTGAAAGCGACTTTTCTGAAAAGTCACTTTACTCAATCAGCTTAACTTTGTGGCCTTAACAAGTTCTTCAACTGGTAGCTGTTGTCTCCAAAAATTTCTTTAGCATACTCAGTCATATCTTTACTAGAAATTGAATCTGTCGTGCCCTGTAAGTCAAACAGTGCCTCAACACCATAGTCATGAATTAAATAACGTGAAATAAACCAAGCTTGTTGAGTAGGCTTATATTGAAGTGGCGTGAGGTCAGCCACTAGCTGTTTAGCTGCCGTTCGAGTCTCTTCTTCAGAGATCCCTTTGACAGCTTCAGCAATAATTTTATCGATCGCCTGTTCAACCTGATCTAAGTTTTCTGGGGCTGTTAAGGAGCCCACAAGCCAGTCGTAACTTGGCTCACTGTCTTGAGCGACCGAATACACGTAAGGTGCATAATCCAAGCCTAACTCTTCACGAACATAAGCCGTTAGACGACTCGACAATACGCGCTGCAGCATATCATCCATAAACACATCTTTTGCTGTTTTATCCCGAGCTTGCTGGGAAATTACACGCAACAAGTACTGACTGCTGTCTTCATTGTTGATCGATACATCTATTCGCTCTTCTGAATCCGTTTTATAAGCCACCTCATAATTAGGAGATTCAACCGCTTCTAGTGGCAATGAAGCAACATATTGGCGTACGAGGGGCTTAATTTCAGATGGCTTAATATCAGCAACGATGACAAGCGTATTGTCTCTTAACTTCTGAAAGAGTTGATGCTGTATATCAAGTATATCTTGAGGTGTAACAGCTTCAACATCTTCACTTTCTAGCATGATATGACGACTGCTATCTTGATAGCTATTATGGTTAACCATCTGAATAAACTGACCCACTGGGGTTTCTAGATAAGCCGTGCGATCTTGTGCAAATTCAGATTTTACAGCCTCAAGCTGATCGCTGTCGATTTTAGGTTCGGTCACAATGGTATACAATGCAGCCAAGCCTTCTGCGAGCGTCTTTTTCTTAGTGCTGATTTCCAGCCCATGATGAGTAAAGTTGATGAAGGGATAAATTTGGATGTCTTTGCGTTTCAAATGGGTATTTAATTCCGATCCACTGAATTTACCAACACCACTACGGATCGATGCCGAAATCGCCACCTCTGATGCAGGAAATAAAGAAGAATCTAGTGCTGCTTTTCCACCTTCACTCGCATAATAAACACCAACATTATTACCCACCTCAGGGTTTCGTAAATACCAAACCTCAATACCATTACTCAATGTCCATTGCTGTAAGTTAGGATCCTCACTCACCTGAATTTGTTTCACAATGTCGCCTTGAGATTCTGGCACGCTAAACGCAGAACTTGCGGTAACGAGCAGTGGTTTATTACCTGTCTTTTTATAGGCTTTTCTGACATCTTTTAGCTCATTCTCCATGGCTTGAAGATCTTCCTTAGAAGATAAACCTAACCCCAAAATATAAGGGCTAGAAAGCAAATCATCTAAGTTATCATTCACGGCCTCCAGATCCGTATTCGCAAGAAACGTTTTCAAGCTCGACTTATAATCAAGCTGTGATTGCACGGGTTGGTTAATCACCAATGCTGTCGATTTACCATCAGCATGAGCCACAGCATCCATTTGATCCCAGTTGACTTGAATGTCATCAAGGTTCGCTTGATATTGCTGAAGCACACTCGCCAACTCATATTCACTTACGCCATAGTCACGCAAAGAGGCGAGAGTAGAAACAAACTGCTGCTGACTTTGCTCTCGGCTATTAACAGGAAAACCGACGGTAGTAATCGAATACCTTTGGTATTCTAATAAGTAGGGTGTTGAAGCAACCCACTGCACAGGTAACGCAGCGTCAACAAAGTCAGAATTCAACCTTTGTTGGATAAGTTGTTGAGCAATATCATCTAACCAAAGCTGATGTTGTTGCTCATGGCTCTGTGTCACTCTTTCCCCACGATCAATGACTATCCCGATGCTCGGAGGCTCGACACCAGATCCATACGCCACAAAATCTTGAGTATTGTAATCCACTGACGTGTTCTTCACGGGAACCGGTGTTGTGCCTCTTTGCCAATCAGAGAAAGTATCTTCAATCAAAGGGATCACTTCTGCCAATGTGATATCACCAGAGACAATCACTTCGGTTAACTGAGGTTGATACCAGGTTTGGTAATAGTTCTTTAATTCTTGAACATTCGCTTTAGAAACGGATTCTTTATTGCCAATAGGATCGTTACTTTGGTAAGTCGTCCCTTCAACCAGATGATCGTAGAACTTAAACGAGAGAGGTTTATCTTCAACTCGCGTGTATCGAAACTCTCCAAGTATCACACCTTTCTCTTTTTCGATTTCAGCTTCGGACAGCAATAAACCATCGCCAATGTCTCTAAACCAAGCCAGCGCTTTATCTAAATTCTTATTGTCAGGTAGATCTAACTTATAGAGGGTTTCTTGGTAAGAGGTGTAAGCATTTAAGTCTGCACCAAAGCTGGCACCAGATTGCTCAAATAGCTCGACCACCTCATTTCCTGAAAAGTTCTTGCTGCCATTAAACGCCATATGCTCAACAAAGTGGGCGTACCCTTTCTGTTGTTCGCTCTCTTGCAAAGATCCGGCATGCACGAGTAAGCGTACCGAGACAGGTTGTTCTTGGTCAGGGTAGACATGGTAGGTTAATCCGTTATCTAACTCTCCTTTGACCCAGTATGGATCGGATTTCAATAACGTTTGTTGTTGAGGAGTAGAGCTGCAACCTAGCAATGTGGAGCTCAATACGACGACTAAATAGTATGCTTTCATAACGATCTCTTTGAAGGGCTTTCCTCCAATATATCCGATCGCAATAGCATAATAATTTTATATAAATTCAGTCATTTAAATTTTGAGAGACAATCTGAACATGCATGAAACTGTCAACTTTATAAATTACACAATCTGATAGTCATAGGTTATAGATCGGGTGATTTTACATCCCTTTAAAAAGAGCTTGCGAGGCACGGCTGATCGGTAACTTCTCTCCTGACACATAAGCCGACATTTGGCCTGACAGCCCTTTCTTCACCTTATCAATGGCCGAGACTTTCACCACCACCGAGCGGTGGATCTGCCAAAACTCATCAGGATTGAGCTGGGCGATCAACTCTTTTAGTGACACGCGAAGAATGAACTCCTCTAGAGAGCCGCCTTGGCCTTTTTTGAATATCGAGACGTACTTGTCCTCTGCTTTGAAGTAAGACACATCATCGACGGCGATTAGGTGAATGTCTTCCCCAACACTGGCTTTGAGCCACGTTAGATGTTTCTTCTGCTGTTGGGGAGGCTGCGTTTGCTGTAACGTCGATTGTGATAACTGTTGAAGCTGAGCCATTAACGCCGTGATATCGGGCTGTTCTGCCGTAATACCTGATTGTGTTTGATTGCTCGACAGACGTACTTGAACCTTCTGACAGGTAGCGAGTAGACGCTCTTCGTTGATTGGCTTCAGCAGGTAATCCATCGCATTATGTTCAAAGGCTTTAACTGCGTATTCGTCATAAGCCGTAATGAACACAATCAATGGCGGCGAATCTAGCTTGTTGAGTTGTTTCGCTAGTGATATTCCATCCAGTTCAGGCATACGAATATCGAGAAAAGCCACGTCGGGCTTAAGCTGCTGAATACTTTGCATCGCCTCCAAACCGTTTTGTGCCTTGCTGACGATCTCTAACTCCGGCCAAACCTCAGCCAAACTCTTGTCGAGATGGTGCCTTAACAGTGCTTCATCGTCTGCGATAATCGCCGTTACGCTCGGCTGTATTGCTGGGTAGTTCATGGTTAGTCCTTTAAATTCACACTGTAAATCGTCTATTTTTCGTCACTGTTCTGTGCTTTCTGGTCTGTCATTCTAAGCGGCTGCGTCAGTCAGTGGTAACAAGATCGTAGAGACTACCCCTCCCTCAGCTTGTTCAGTAATCGTTAGGCTCGCCTTATCGCCATAAAGGGTTTCAATTCTTTGACGAATATTGCTTAACCCAACACCATGCCCCGTATTCGCAGAAGGTGTTTTCAACCCTGCACCACTGTCTGACACTTCAATCTTCAACTGCTCGGCTTGTTGAGTAATACGGATATTCACTTGGCCACCCGCCGCTTTAGGTTCGATACCGTGCGTGAGTGCATTCTCGACCAAGGGTTGAATCAAGAACGGGGGAATCACCTGCAAATCGCTAATCTCGTGTGTTTCAATCGAGAACGCTAAGCGCTCACCCAAACGTATCTTTTGGATATTAAGATAAGCGTCTAACAAGTCGACCTCTTGTGCGATGGTCGATTGCTCAGTGCGGCTGTTTTTCAAGGTCACACGCAACAAGTCGGTGAGCTTTTCGAGCATCAACTTGGCTTTCGCGCTATCACTCTCTATCAACACATTGATGGTCGCAAGTGTGTTGAATAAGAAGTGCGGTTCAATTTGGCTTTGCAGTTGCTTAAGCTGACTCAGCACCACCACCTTTTCTTGATCGGCCTGACGACGCTTGGCCACTTCCAATTCGTTATCAGCGCGCAGTTGTTGCTCTCGGGTATAGAAATAGTAATAACAAACCGAACAGAAGATCACACCCAACAAGACCACAGATTTAAGGTCCGAGATATTGGCTCCAAAATATCCGTTTAACCAGTAGTGCGCATTCAAGGTACCAAAGGTCATCGCGATCACCATTGAGATACCCACTTCAAATACCCTGGATTCTGTTTTAAACAACTTAACTAGAATAAAAGAGGAACCTACTGCGCTATAACCAAAACCAAAACTTATCGCGAGATTGACCACAAAGTCGCCGCCCCAAATCGTTTGTGTAGTGACGGCAATGACGAAACAAAACAGAGTGGTCAGCGTAAAGCTTTTGATCCATGAAGCCTGACGGTTTGGAGAAGTGTTCATTAAAATCGTCCTTTGATATTTAAAAGAATCATATGACTATCGGGTAAGTTGGCGTAAGCAGAATCACTTTTACCACCTAGAAAGCGTGCAGCAAGTTCCAAATCCAACGATGAATTGCCATTATCTAAAGCCTGATAGTTGAGCCACTGGGTTGCAATAAAACCGCCATCTTGTGGAGACAACATTACATCAAACGTTGGCGTGATATCTTCAAGCCAGCCATGTGTCGAATCCAGAGACCAGTGAAACATGATGTTGTGCTGAACCAAATTGGCGTGTTGGTACCCTTGAGCGTAAGAACTAGCCAGTGATGCTGTCATCGGATTAACTGACAAAGACTCGGCACTTTCTATTGCGCTTTGCCACTCAGAATGACTCCACGCTCGGCTATCAAACCAGTATTCCAACACCACATTGTGACCCGTGCCATTGGCCCATGTTAGTCCTGCTAACGCTTGATAAGCTTCGCCCTGCTCTTCAAGATAAACCGGTTTATGCAGTGAGTTAGGTTGACTGTAGCCAAGGCTTTGTCGCTGATAAATCACAGAGCCGTGAAACTCCCAAGCGAGGTTCAATACCGACACCAAGCTAGCTCCAAGTAAGCCGTGGCGTACATCGTCGTAATAAGCGACCCATTGATACTCGTGATCACCTACAAGATTGTAACGACGTACCCCAAATCCTTGTTGCTGGTTCTGCTTTTCGAATTCATTTACATCTTGGGAAGTCCATGATGAATCGCTGTAAAGCAGTGTCCACTCACCCGTCATATCGAACAATGACGCCGAAGCTACACCCGCGCCCTCCTCTGCGACAATACCTACTGGGTTTTGTCGATACGGCTTGATGATGTCTAACGGTCGATAGCCATAACCCACGCCCCAATCTAGGCGAACCTTGCCAAGAGTGACATCGAGGTAGTGATCACCGACTATAGAATTAGACAGCTCAACACCACCTTGCCAAAACAACTCACGCACAATGAATTCAGACTCAAAGCTCGCCTCTTGTCCTTGAGGGTTGTTGCTTAGAATATCGTTGGCTTTCACTGCGAACAGACCAAGCCAATTACCATATCCAACCTCTAGATCCAGCAAGCCATTGAATGACTGACAATTATCAGACGCTAAAGGGCTGAATGGCGACCCTCTCGACTCAACGGCTTCTGCACTCAGTTGCCAATCCCACGCTAGGCTCAGATCGTCCGCTTGAATCGTGTTACTCACACAAGACAAGGCGAGCAAAGTCGCGATTGAAGACTTGATGTGGAATCGGTTCATAACGCTCACCTACAGCCCAGACACGCTGTTACGCGATAAGTAAGCAGGGTTGTAGTATTTGTCTTCCAAGCTTTGTTCAATCACTTCGCGATACTCAATCACGGTTTTCTTGCTTGGCTGTATCTTATCGAGCAAGGTCATCGACACCACTGTTGGTAATCCATCACGCTCGCCTTCAGTAAACCAAGCTTGCTTGGCTAGCTTTCCTGAGCGCAGATACAGATCCGCTTTAACTGGAAACGCTCGGTCTGCCGTTAACCACAGATCAATCGATTGATAGCTAGCACCCTTGGTTTTCGCCGCGAGCTTTAAGTGATGGGTATCGAGTGTCTCGCCAGTCGGCATCTCAACTTGTTGCTCGGCAACCCACTCACCTTGGTAATCTTCGCTCCACGTCAGCGTAGAGATATCGCCAACCGAGGCTTCGCCCAACAATTTTTGCATCGGTGTGATACGAATTGGTCGGCGAGATTTCGGCATCAACAGCCAATAATTATCTTCAATCATCAGCATCTTTTGACCAGCCTCGACCGCCGACTTGAACACCACCAACGACTCTCGGTTTGGTCTTGTATAGACGTTGTATTCACGGGTTTTGTCCAGTTCCTCGTCTTGATACAACGCCATCAAAGACACTACCTTAGAAGCTTGTGCGCTGTTCAACCGGTAACTATCCGCCTTGGCGATCATCTCTGTGACTTGTTGTGAATCGACTGCCCAGCTTGGTGTCGATGCTAGAACCAAAACCAATACAGAACCTAAAACAGTGAGTGAACGAGTAAATTTATACATAAACCAGCGCCTCCGTGATTGGCTTATTCACGCCTTTGCGAGCAGAGAAATAAGCAGCCAGCAAACAGATCGTCAGCACACCTAAAGTGGCGTAACCAACCAATTCTAATGAGAAGTAAATGTTGAGTGGGTAACCTTCGGTTCGACCCGGAGGTGGTGGCATTTGGATATCAACCACCAGCAATAACACCGACACTAAGCCACTCACTAACGCGCCGATCGCGCTGCCAATCACAGCCAGCAATCCCGCCTCTTTTAAGAAGCCCGCTACGATTTCAGTGGGGTAACTCCCGAGCGCCGACAAGGTGCCGATTTCACGAGTACGTTCTGTCACCGACATGGTCATAGTGTTAAACAAAGACACGAACACCACCAATGCCATAACAGCACCCATGATGCCGAAGATCCGGTCGTAAAGATCTTTAACCTTGGTGTAGAAAAACGCGCGATCTTGCCACGGAGTGATCTCGATCTCTGTGCCTTGATCGTTTTGGCTAGCGCTATTTCGATCTAAAGTCGCTTGAACGCGTTGTTGAACGGTCGAAGTCTTGCTTGTTTCAAATAGGAACACCGACAAGGTGCTGACTTTGTCTGAGGCCAAAAGCTCTTGGGCTGTGGTGATGTGTACGTAAAGCTGACGCTTATCCAACTCAGGAACCCCTGTCGAATAAATACCCTGCACCTTAAAATCAAAAGCGTTCAAAGCACCGTCACTGGTGGTCGCGAGCAGTGTCACCCAATCACCAACCGCAACTTTGAGGTTACGAGCAAGGTCAGTTCCCAGCATCACTTGTGGCTCTTGGCTGTCGTATCTTGGAGATCTCACATCCGAGAGAGTTTGCCCGCTGCGTACATCAAGGAATGGTCCTTTCATGTCGAACTCACGCTCATTAACGCCCGTTCCCATAAAAATGGTCGACTTGCTGCCATTAGACACCAAACCGCTAAAATAAACTCGTGGCTGCACCCCACGCACATCACTATCGCCAATGATGCTCTTGGTTAGCGCTTGAACCTTGTCCAGACCATTGCTTAACGGCATATCTTCGTCTTGTTCGAAATAGCCCGGCGTGCTCAAGGTGAGATGACCAGTATCGCGCGCGGTCGATTCTCTCAAAGATTCGTAGGTGTAAAGCCCGTAGCCTCCTGCCGACGTCAGCGCAAATACCGCAATCGCGATAATCAACACCGAAAGTAGACTGCGTCGACCATTTCTCAATAAGTTAAGCCACGCCAAACGCACCGAAGTTGGAAGTAAAAACGTGCTCATTCTTTGTGTTAACTTGCCCATGAGATCGCCTCCGTGGTTACAGCTTGTGGAGCCAATTGTCCGTCGATAAGTTCAATGACTCGATCGCAGCGCTGTGCCATTCTTGGGTCGTGCGTTGCGACAATGAAAGTCGTGCCCATTTCGTGGCCGAGCTCTTTCATAATGTCGATCACAAGGTTGGCAGTGTGACTGTCTAGGCTGGCGGTCGGCTCATCGGCAATCACCAAGCTTGGGTTGTGAATCAACGCTCTGGCTATCGCGACACGCTGTTGCTGACCTCCAGACAAGTTGTCTGGACGATGATGAACGTAATCTCCTACCCCTACACGCTCTAACATGTCTTGCGCTCTGGTCTGCTGTTCTTGTTTCGTGCATTGGTTCAACATCAATGGGTAAGCGACGTTTTCAAGCGCCGTCATCACAGGAACGAGATTGAAGCGCTGAAATACAAAACCCAACGACTGACGACGAAAGCGCGCAGCGGCGATTTGCTCTGTTGGATACGCTTTGCCATCAATGTTTATCTCGCCTTGATAGTCCATATCCAACAAACCAAGGATGTTCAACAGTGTGCTTTTCCCTGAACCAGACGGGCCACACAAGGCCACCATTTCACCGCGCTGGATATGTCCATCGACCCCGTTTAATGCATCAACACGTTGACCGCCCGTGACATATGCTTTGCCGATATCTTTAAATTCAATCATTTCGTTGTCCTCTGATTACCAATCCATTCTCAAGCTCTCGCAAGCCGCAATTGAGCTTTCACAGCTGTTATTTGGCTTTGGCAACTGTTACTTGGCTTTCGCTATTAGGGCCTTCGCTGTCATGGTCTCGATGTTTCCGGCATCGGTACTTTCCATTTTTTCAAGCCACACCTGTGCTTGCTCGAAGTCTTCAGCACGAATCGATGCGGTAATGGCATAACGGTAAATCCACGAGGTTGCAGCGAAATGTTGTTGCTGGAAATCATCTTCCGCAAGTAACGAGAGGAACAAGTCATAACCACGATCGAAATGGTTAAACATGTCGGGTAGCGAGGTGTAAGTCACCGCAGCCATGGCGCGAGTTAGGTAAGAATCTGGTAGCCCTTGAACACGAGGTTGCTCATGAATTGGTTGGTCTTCGTCTTTCAGCAGCACCAGTGATTTATCAATGGTTGATAAGCCTTTCTCGACATACTTCATCTTGTTCCAAGGTAAGAACGCATCACGCCCCATCAGGGTTTCTGTGCTTCCTAAATAAACCAAAGTCAGTGGCGTAGCACCATCTTGTTGTAACGTGTCATTCAGGCGTTCGTAAGCCACCTCAACCAGATCTTCATTGCCTTGCGCGGCTTGATTGTAGATATCAAGAACGTCTGAACTTGGGTTAGCCTGCGCCAAAGTGGGTGCGAATGAAACAAGTGCAATCAGTAATGAACGCTTAAGCAGAGAAGTGGTAGAGCCTGAATTAAATGAGTGTGAAGTAGTCATGATTTCTAATCCCTTTCAAATGTTGACGTTGAAAGGTTAACCACAAACTGTCACGCCGTTTTATCAATGCGACGAATGGTAATAACAAGGAGTGAATGGTTGAGTCGGGCCGCGAATGGTTGAGATTGATCAGACTTTGACAGAATGCTTTTTTAATACAGATCACTATTCCAGAAGACGGCTTCGAAATGCTTTTGGCGTAAGCCCGGAGTGCTGTTTGAAGACCTTCGAAAAATAACTACCACTTTGATAACCCAAATCTAGGGCGATATTGGTAATTGATTCATTAGAATTGGTTAAACGCTCTTTAGCAAGATTGATGCGATAAGCCTGTATCCAGCTTGCAACACCCATGTTGAACTGTTCTCTAAATGATTGCTTTAAATAACACTCATTGGTTGCAAGCTCCTTAGATAGGCATGGTATATTCCAATCGATATGAGGTTGCGTTGCGATAAGGTCACAGGCTTGCTCTGCTAGAGATTTAGGTTCTTTATGCACCATGAGTAGTGCTAATAACTCCAATATTTTACCTCTTAACCACACCGTCCGGGCAATACCTTGAAAATTATTGCTCCAAACTGATTTAGCAACATTGAGGACCTCCCCTGTTAGTGGCATCTGCCAACCAGTTTCATAAAGATCAAAAGGTTTGAATGATGATTTTCCACTTTGGGGAAGTAAGTTTTTAGTCAAGCTATGGTGTAACGGGAAGTGGATTCGAATGTTCTCAATTCGACCTCCTTCGGCTAATTCAATTGGGTTGACTGGTTCAGGTTCAAGCAAAAGCGATGCAATACATCGAGAAGCAAAAGATGCCGCTGGGTAATCTGGATATTTGGGACTGTAGGCATAGTTGGTGCCAGCAAAGCTTATATAGAACCCTGCATCTGCTGGGTCGTTGAATTGAATGTCCATTGTCGCTTTACAGTTAACTATGTAGGCATTCACACCATCATCGAGAGCTACAACATCAAGCGTTCCCTCTAAGCCGCTAACTAAGCTTAAGCTCTTCACGATATTACTCATTCTTACAGCCTCGTCGTTTCTTGTGAGCATCTCCCCAGAGTAATTAATATAAATGATAATAGGTATCATTTATATTAATTTTTAAACTAAGTAGATCAGCCAGAGAAAAGAGCCCTTTTCAAAATTGGACTCCTTTGACGATAAAGCTTTGATTAGGTTTGCGAAGCAAGGTTTGTCTTCCCGGTTGGTTTTAATACAGGGATTAAGCATATTGCGAGTAGGCTAAAGGTGAGCATCAATTCAAAGTGTGCCGAATATCCCAAGGAGTCAATTAACACGCCACACGTGATTGCCATCACTATTGCTATAAACATATCCATAGATTGAAAAAGTGAGAAGTTCACACCTGACTGATTACCTGCGGCAAAATCCATCATCAAAGTGTAAAGCGCGACAAATTTCGCTGAAGTAATGATACCATTTACTACGTAAACGCCTGCGATTACCCCCCCCAATCCAGTGATATTTAGATCGTATGCTAGATAAAAGCTAAAAGCTATGACCTCAAAACTGGTCATCAGCAGTAGGACTTTGAGTGCATTACTTTTTTTGATCAGCCACCCACCTAAAACAACGCCAATCAAACCAGTAATAACACCGCCGCCGATAACCAAAAGCCCCAAGTTTTCTAGCTGTATACCACTATCAACCAAGAAGGGCATCATCATTGATAGCCCCCCTCGAGTACCAAGTTGTGACAAGGTAACAAATATCAATCCAAGCCTAACTTTAGGATTAGAAAATGAGGCTTTTAGAGAAGGCTGTATTGCTGTTACGTACTGTTGATTATGGCTATTAAAAAACAAAGAAAGCGTTGGTATGCTGAATAATAAAGTCAGTAAAGCCAGACCAAACAGTGCTGTTTGCCAATCGAACAGCGCAGTAACATAGATAAATAGCCCTCCACCAAAAACCGCACCAAGATACGATCCCCCAACTTGCATTACGTTACCTAAATACCTTTTCTTTGCTTCCAACTGATCAATCGCGAGACCATCGGTAGCGATATCGGCGAAGCTAGAAAAGAGGCTGATAACAAATACACCAACAAAGAGCGTCATTTGACTCTCTATAGTCCCCATAATGCAAAGGGCGGCGAGTATGGCAATCAAGACCAGTTGAGAACCAAAGATAATAACGGCGTGATTTTTTAAGCTCCCCTCCTTTTTTCGTTGTCGTTCAATCCAAGGTGACCACAAAAATTTAGCAACCCAAGGAAGCATCGCAAGGTAGAACAACCCTATTTGGGAGGTATTTAATCCCTCATATTTCATGACCGCGGGTAAACCTTGTAGCGTAAACATACTCACCAGGCTTTGAATGGTGTAAACGCTCGCCAACACGGCGAGCAACGGTTTGAGTTTGATTCTTTGAGTACTAACCATGTGCTTCACTACCACTCATATTTCGCTTTCACACCGATCTCTCTACCAGTACCGTAATTACTGTAGGTTTGTCCGTAAGAGAACGCGTAGGTGGTGTATTCTTTGTCTGTGATATTGTTGCTAAAGAGCGAAATAGACAGGTCTTGGTTATAGTCATAGTTAATTGATAAATCGACCAAAGTGTACGCGCTTTGCGATAGTGAATTGGCTTCGTTAAAGTGAATATTGGAATTATAGCGAGCTTGAGAATTGATCGAAATATCCCCTTGGACTCCCGTTACTGGCAAGTAATAGTTGAAGCCAAATGTTACTGTCGTGTCCGGTGCATATGGCAGTCGATTGCCTTCAAATGTACTATTGTTTGATTCAAATGTTGAAC
This sequence comes from Vibrio sp. 10N.247.310.17, assembly GCF_041466605.1. Lineage (NCBI taxonomy): Bacteria > Pseudomonadati > Pseudomonadota > Gammaproteobacteria > Vibrionales > Vibrionaceae > Vibrio > Vibrio sp. 10N.247.310.17. The sequence continues at coordinate 49,419 of NZ_JBFSTC010000012.1, forward strand.
GTCCATAAGTCCCCGCTGCGGTTATCGTGAGATCGTCGGTTAGGTAAAATGCCAGCTCGGTTTCAATACCTTTGCTCACAGCCTCCCCCATATTTTTGAGAGTCTGATTGCCAGGTGTACCAGTATATAGCTGAATATCTTCCGTTTTGATCCAGTACAATGCACCACTAAAATCGACTTTTTGATTCGCAAAACTGGTGCGCCACCCCAGTTCACCATTAAGTGAATTTTCAGCATCATAACCATTTGCATCTGCATTACTTAACGGGACGACGTTGTATCCCCCTGGGCGGTAACCACTTGTTACCGATGCATAAATTCGAGTTTGCTCATTCGCTTGCCAACCAATTGCGGCTTTTGGCGAGACAGTCGATTCTGTCTGCTCTTTGTTAAAAGGGTTAATCCCCCATGCTGGGTTTCCGTTAAAATTAGAATTTACTTTTAGGTATGAAGCTCGAGCTCCAAGCGTTAAGTCCCACTGTGGTACGAATTGGTAGTTTGCCTGCCCAAACAACGCGTAAGTGTCATAATCCAACTTGTTTCGTGCACTGTTTGCCGAAACGTCTAAACGGCGAGATTCCAAGTAGCCACCGAGTACATAGCTAAAACGATCATTGTATTGTTGATTTAACCGCAATTCTTGGCTGAACTTATTTTGATCTTCTTGGTAGTTGCCATATACATATTTCCGATCTATTTCGCGTGTTTGATAAGCTGTGATACTCGTGATTTGTGATGAACCTAAATCGTAACCAAGATTTAAAGCAAAAGTATTTACGTCTCGCTTCAGTTTAGGAATAGGCGCATCTTTTACGCCAGAATCATGTTCACGTTCAGTGAGGTACCATTCTTCATGACTATCAAGTTTATCGGTCGAAATAGATAGGGTTGCACTAAGTTTGGAGTCGTTTGGTAAGTAATGAAGTCGAACTTTTACCGATTTTTCATCCGCATCGTTTGCGTCTTTTTTTTCACTAGCGGCATGCTTAATATCACCTTCATCGTAGACGTATCTGGCGGCAATATCCGCAGAAAGAGAGTCGGATAAACGGGTAGATACGACAGTATCAATTTGCTGGCTTAAATTAGAATATAAAGCTGAAGTCTTAACTTCTGTGGAATCAACTTCACGACGAGTTACGATGTTAATTACACCGCCTTGCGCGTTACCACCATAAAGTGTCCCTTGCGGGCCGCGCAGCAATTCAGCTTTTTCTACGTTAATAAGCGGCTGAGTAACAAAAGCATTATCCTGAAGGATACCATCCACATAAATGCTTACGGCAGGAGAGTAATAGTCTGGTGAACTAATCCCACGCACGGTGGTGTTGGCGTAAGTTCGATTCCCGCGAGTTTGTATGAGTAACCCAGGAAACACCATCTCCAGATCTTTTACTTGATAGATACCTGCTTTCTCGAGCTCCTCTCCTGTTTTGACTACAACAGAGTTATTCACTTGTGTTAAGGGAGTATCGAATTTAGTCGCCTCAACAACAACTACTTCCATTACTGGCAGCATTTCCTCAGCATAAGAATATGAAGAGCCCATAATAGTCAGAATAGCGCTAGCAATAACGGTGCGCGGCGAAGATATATTGTACATACTGTTTTCCTTGAATCTGAATAAGTTAGCACTACTCACAGCGCTGGCGTTTTAATTATTATGTTGAGCTTCCCACAGAGACTGGTAGTGCGAAGAGGTTGTGATTAATTGCTCGTGCGAGCCAAAATCATCAATGCGACCTTGGCTCATCAAATAGATGCAATCGGCATCAGCAATGGTGTCCAAACGATGCGCTATCGTGATCATGGTTTTAGATGCAAAACTCTCGGTAATGCTTTGCAGTATTTCCTGTTGCTTTGGGTGGTCGAGAGCAGATGTAAACTCATCGAGCAACACAATTGGCGCATCATGGAGTAACGCTCTTGCGAGGGACAAGCGTTGACGTTCTCCACCCGATAAATCCTTGCCATTCTCATTTATTTCGGTGTTTAGCCCTTGTGGCAAGCGGGCGAGCAACTCATCAAGTCCTGCGGTTGTGATTGCTGTCTCCAATTCTTGAAGGCTTGCGTCTGTTTTGGCGATGAGCAAGTTGTCTTTTAACGTCCCTGCGAACAATTGCACATTTTGGGTTACGTAGGAGATGTGCTGATACCAGTACATTGTCCCAGTAGCTTCTACCGTACTGCCTCCAATTTTTACTGTCCCGTGAGTTGGAATATGGAATGCCGCGAGCAAGTCCAACAGCGTGGTTTTTCCTGCTCCACTAGTACCAACAAGCGCAATATATTGACCATATGGAACCTGCAAATTGATGTCTTTAAGAATGGTGTTGCCATCCAGAGTTAACTCAACCGCTTTGAATTCGATATCGTGATGATGCGCTTGAACACCATGCACAGGTTGTTGTGGCTCTTGACTCAAGAAATACAAGCGATCTGCAGATTTTGTCATGTATCTCAACAACGTAGAGAAAATGGCCATTCGCACAAATGGTCGGATACAAGCAACCGCAGAAATGATCGAAACTAACCACTCCCCGATAGTAAGGTTGCCAATACTATTTAGGTAAGCACCAAGACCTGCGACCATTGGAATAGAAAGCTCAAGCAGCAAGCTTGCTAAAATAACGCCTATTCCTCCAGCCCATTCAACCCCTAACCCTGTTTTGCGCAAGTCAGCTAATTCTTGACTAAGTGGCGTCGCTAATACTTCACTACGACCAAAGCGTTTTAGCGTGGGTAAACAAGCAATGTATTCGAGCAACTTGTTGGTGCAAGAAGCGTTTTTATCGACATGGCGCTGTGCTTTTTTGGAAAAATCATCTTCGAATTTCCACAATAATAGGCTCGCATTCACCATAACAATCAGCATAAGTGAAGCAAGGTAAGGTGAGCAAAATAGCATTACACAAAGCATCGCGAACGGAACCACTAGAGCCGAGACCAAGTCAGCAATTAAGTGGCTAAAAATGTCTTCGAATGCTTTTAAGTCACGAGTGATTAGCTTAATGCGCTCTCCCAGACCTTGACCTACTATCTTGGAAAACGGTTGGCTGCGAATGTCATGTAGTAGTACTTTTCTCAGTTGGTGGGTAATGTCATAAGCGCCTAAGAAGCTCTGTTTGGCGGATTGCCCTAACCGCCACTGAACGACAACCGTGATAAGTGAAATTGCGAATAGGGCTTCAAGAGGAAGTAACAATGTTTTGGTAAGGGCTCCGAATACCAGTAGCCAACAAATTAATGGCAGGGTCTCACTGAGTACCTTACCTGCAATACCAACCAAAAACATTTTTGGATTGATATCAGCGTGATCGAGTAGCTTGAGCGTGTTACGCACAGACAGCCTCCTCAAGGTCAATTTCTTTAAGTTGACCGTGTGATAGTGAAAACGCTCGGTTAGCGATGGTTAGCGCTTCTGGACCATGACTGATGACCAATTGGATTTGCTGCGGTGCATATTTACGTATTGCTTCTAGAACACGATTTTCCGTTACTTTATCTAGATGGGAAGTCGCTTCGTCTAAAACCAGAATGACAGGGCATACCAGCATGGCACGAGCGATGGCTAACCGTTGTAGTTCCCCTCCACTAAAATTGCGTTCGGTTTCATCCATACTGCAATACAAACCATTAGGAAGTTGTTCGATAAGTGCAGAAAGTCCAAGCATATCGAGGAGCTTGAGAATCACGGAGTCGTGTATCAATCGATCTCCTAAGACCAAGTTTTCACGTATTGATGCGCTGAAGAAAACCGGCTGTTGGTCTACAACTGAGATAAATTGGCTTCGCTCTTTATCGGACATCGAAGACACGGTTTTTTGGTTAATAAACCAATCGCCTTCATATGTTGCTAGTTCTCCATAGAGTGTTGCCAATACACTACTTTTCCCTGAGCCTGACGCTCCTTGAATTACGATGCATTCGCCATGAGATAACTGAAGGTTCAGCCCACTGACGATGTCGAGTGAGCCACGTTTGACCGCTAAATTTTCACAACAAAGCTCGACATAAGGCGTTGCAACGGATTTGAAATATTGATCCGACGTTAAGGGGAACAGAGGTAGTATTCGCTCTAAAGAAGAGAAGGACTGCTGCACTTGCCCAAATATCTGTGTTAGATCCAACCATGGTTTAAGGATGCCGGCACAAAGAATCACGATCATTGCGAGCTCGACTGGACTTAATGAACCTTGGGTCAATTTTACGATGGCGAATGGAATAACAAGAACCAAAGACGCTTGAGCTAAGGTGGTAAAGGTGACCCATGCTCCAACCATTTGATTGGTATAAGCGTTAACCAGCTTGTGGTGCTTAGTCATGTTATGGCTTAACTGGCGGTAAGAGTCAGCATCAACGCCGAAAAGTTTCATCACGCCGATGCTGCGTAAAAATTCCAGTTGCGCCTTGTGCATATTCGCAACGACTTGATTGTACTTTTTTTGTCTATCTGAAAAGCCCCGCATCATGACTGTTTGGGCAATCACAGCGAGGGGGAGAGGACTTAATGCGATTAAGCCTAGTTGCCAGTCGATGCTAACCATAAAACCAAGCAAAACAAACGGAAGTAAAGTTCCAGTAATAATATCGGTAGTATGATGAGCAATAAGAGGCTCAAGGCTCTGACAATCATCATTGAGTCGTTTTTCTAAATCTCCACGATGGTATTGCATCAGTTTAACGGTCGGCATTTCAGACAGAGCACGAACAAGCTTCTGCCTAATGGTCTGAATAATTTGATAAGCGGCAAGATGCGCCTGCCATACCGATATCGCATAGAAAAAATAGCGCACACAAACTGCGATAGTCATAAGGGCTAAGTAGAAGTTCAGACTTTGGGTGTTCAGATAATTGCTCAATGCGACGTATAAGCAAATCCAAGTGGCAAGTTCTGCGAACACGCACAACACGGCGCTAACACTGGTATAAGTGATACGCTTTTTTTCCGTTTTTAATAGTGCAATGAGGGCTTGAGTGACGCTCATCTTGTCAGATAGATACATAGACGACTCCTTAATAGGACTTATTCTCATCTAAGCGTTAACTTAACAATAGCAATATTGGGAATTAGAAAGCGAATATCGGGAAACTTTGTACGTGAGCAGTACAAGAAAACGAGAAGAAAGGAGCGAGTTTCAGAAAAAGAAGCATTGCTAAGCTTCAGAGAAGGATACTTGCCGAGCGATCGTGCTTACCAATGGCCAAAGCACAGGCTGTACCAACAGCTGATTGTGTAAATTTAAACAAACCCAACCAAGCACAGTGCAAACAATTGCGCATGAAAATTAATCCCTGAAGAACGTTATTGAGTTAAATAAACGATTTATTCGGGCCTCTTTAAGCCAAGTAATGTATTCAATGACACATATACCAGACAAAAAAATAGCCGCTCAATGGCGGCTATCTTGTCGTGGTCTAAATTACTACATCTAGAGCAAGGGTGCTTAATTTCTAAGGAAAAAGCACACTTGCATGACTCATTATCTGTCTAACTTAAAATAGCTTAGTTCTGAGTTGAGTTCTTTCGTCACTTCAACAACGCTTTGGTTTGCTTGAGCTGATTGATCAATGCCTTCAATATTTTGTTGAACCAGTACGTTCATATTTTCAAGCTGTGTCGATATATCTGTCGTAACGGCACTTTGCTCTTCTGATGCCGTAGCAACAATGGCATTCACTTCTGAAATACTTAAAACCTTTTCTGATATCGAATGAAAAGATTGAGCAAGCTCATCAGTGGTAGACTTTGTTAAGCGCATCAGTTCAACGTTTTTCACCATAGATTCATCCGCTTGCTTAGATTGGTCTTGTAACTGCGCAATGATTTCTTGAATATCGATAGTCGACTGCTGCGTTTTCCCTGCCAAGGCTCTTACTTCATCAGCAACAACAGCAAATCCTCTTCCTTGTTCACCGGCTCTAGCCGCTTCAATCGCGGCATTGAGCGCTAACAAGTTAGTTTGCTCAGAGATGTTCTTAATTACCTCAACAACACTGCTGATACGCTCTGAGTGCTCTCTAAGTAAATTCACGACCGTTTGAGTTTCTGATATTGATTCAGAAATTTCTTCTGTCGTGTCAGTTGAGTTTTTCAATGTTCCATGGCTTAGCTGAATAATGTCATTCGCTTCCATCGCTGACTGCTCAGCTCTTTGTGCGTTGTCTGCAACATCTCTTGCTGTTGAAGATAACTCAGTCGCGGCCGTAGCGATTTGCTCTACCGATGATAATTCATTCAAAGAGTTACTCTGGGATCGCTCTATCAGAGCTAAAGACTCTTCTTGCTTTTGGTTAATTGAATTCATGCTTACACCTGCCTGTGACAGGATATCATTCAATTTTGCAGACAGTTGAGACAAAGAATCTGAAATATTGTCGAGCTCATTTCCACCCTCTTTCAACTTAACATCCGATAAACGTCCATTCTCAAGGGCTTTAATCCAATTTACGATCAATGGTAAATTTCTCAATTCTCTTTTCACTAGGAAATAAGATGAACCAGAAGCAACGATAGAAGAAAAAAGAACCAACCACCATGAGAAAGAAGAGTTGGATTCTAAAACTGAATCAGAATGGGCTAATTCTTCCTTAGCGACGTCCAATTGCAATGAGATCAATTCACCAAGAACACCTCCCATATCATCGACAAGGAGATAAAGCTGAGTGATCATCTCAGAATCATCAATCATCATATTTCTATGTTTATCAAGAATTAATGGTACTTCTCGCTCTACCTTATCTATTTTAAGTTGAAGCTCTTTTGCCAACCCCTCTTCTTCTCTTGTTAGCTGCGTTGCCAGATAATGAAGGAATAGCTCATGAGCCTCTTTCATCGCCACAGAAACACCAGAATAAAAAGCCGCCTGCTCTATCATTCCCACATGGTATTTATTCGCCGCATCAATCACGCTTACCGCATACAAATCCGAAATGCTTTTCAAATCAGATAACGGAATGACTCGGTCCTCGTACACAGAGTGAAAACTGTCCATAACCTCATTTGAGGTAGCTTCGCTTTTTAAGTTGCTTACAACTAAAAAGATAGAAAAGAGCAGTGGAACTAGAAGAAGCTTTGTTGATATTTATTTCATATAATCCTGAAAAATAATGCATAGGAATTTACTAATAATGATGATCACATCACGTTTTTTTATTATTTTATCATTGACTTATAAGTCAATAACCTAAACAGATCAGTTCAGGCAGTGATTATTTCTCAACTATTTTGTAATGAAATGGCAATATAATTCAAACAATTAAACAATTCACAGCATAGAGTGAAGTGAAATTGATACAGATCTCGCAGCACACGAACGGTGCTGATGGACTTTCAACCAAAACAAGCTTACAACCACTTACATTGTTGAAAAATATGTTATTTTTCTTTTTGATTAAAAATAAAAAATAGCCGCTAGTTAGCGGCTATTTTGTCAAAACAGAACGAAGCTTCGACGACTTTTAGTCTCTCTACTTAATCTCGTCTACTATTCAAATTCTTCTATTTCTTAGTCTCTTCAACTACAGCTTTCATCAATACTGATGTATCCATGCGACCTTGTCCTTGGGCAGACAGTGTCTTGTAGGCGTTGTTGGTCTTTTCCGTCAAAGGAAGTTGGATGCCTTGGCGTTCTGCTTCATCTAGGCAGAAACCTAAGTCTTTGATCATCCAATCAATGGCGAAGCCAAAATCGAACTTATCTTGCGCCATTGTGGTCGCGCGGTTTTCCATCTGCCACGAGCCAGCAGCGCCGTTTTTAAGGCAATCAACCAGAGTTGGGATATCAAGACCTGATTTCTCTGCAAGTACCAAGCCTTCAGAAAGGCCATTCAATACGCCTGCGATGCAGATCTGATTGACCATCTTTGCGCGTTGGCCTTGGCCTACTTTACCCATCAGAACTGACGACTTACCGTAAGCTTCGAATACAGGTTGAAGGTCGTTGAAAAGCGCTTGTTCGCCGCCACACATGATGGTTAGCACGCCGTTTTCTGCGCCCGCTTGGCCACCAGACACTGGCGCGTCCATAAAGCGAACACCAGCTTGCTTCGCTGCCACTTCAAGTTCTTCAGACAGAACTGCCGACGTTGTGGTGTGATCGACAAGAATTGCGTTTGGCTTCATCGCTGCCAATGCGCCTATTTCGCTGGTTGTCATGCTGCGAACGTCGTCATCGTTACCCACACAAACCAATACCACGTCAGCTTCTGCGACACACTCAGCCACAGATTCTGCCGTTTTACCTTGGTGTTTATCAGCCCAGTCTAATGCTTTGTTGTGAGTGCGGTTAAACACCGTTACTTCAAAACCGGCTTTGACTAGGTGGCCTGCCATTGGGAAGCCCATAACGCCTAGCCCGATAAAACTTACTTTCATTTCTTTCTCCTTTTATTTGACCAAGTCATCGCTATGAAAAGATCGAACACTCTCAATCAACGCATCAATAAGCAGGGTCAAAGCCTTTGGCTGATATTTTCTTTCTTTGTACACTAAATACGCTTGGCGATCACCCCGATGATACTCAGGGAGCACTTGAATCAAATTCATCTCAGGGGATACATGACGAAAAGGCAATGAGGCAAGCCCCAAACCTTTTTGCGCTGCGGCCGCCACCGCATGAATATCGTTGACGATGAACTTGGGTTTAATCGTGATCATCTGCTCTAAGCGGTCGGATTTGTAGAGCGGCATATCAAACACATCATCAACGTTGATCCAGTCTTGAAGCTCTAGGTCGTCCGGATTTTCAATCGTCTCACGCGAATCTAAGTATTCTGGGCTCGCGAAAAATCCGTGTTTGGCTTTGAAAAGTGGACGAGCAATCATGCCTTCCATCTCTGAGATCTTAAACGTGATCAGTAAGTCACGGTCGGTCTGCGGGATAAACTGTTGCTGGCTCAAGGTAAGATCGAGCTGAACGTTCGGATATTGAGTGAGGAATTGCTCTACCATCGACCTTAAAAAGCCACTATAGAAGTTGTGAGGTACGGCGAGCTTTATCTTGCCTTGAATAGCGTCACGCTCTTCTAGCAAGCTATTAAAGCCCTGATGAATCGACTCCATGCCGCTGCTCAGTGCAGAAAAGGCCGCCTCGCCGTCTTTGGTGGCCACCAGCTCACGACCTTTCTTTTCTAAAAGTCGGATATTCAGGCGATCTTCCAATGCGGTTAGCCTACGCGACATAGTCGACACTGGGAGTTGCAGCCGTTTAGAAGCCGATAGCAAAGAGCCCTCTTCAACCACTGCACAGAATAAGAACAGATCATCAATGTTTCCAAATATGGAATTCATACTTCTATATGTGCCTATTTTTCTCATTAATGGATAGATGTAACCTTATCTCATCAACAACAGAAAATCACGGGAGAACACAGTATGAACAACAAACAATTTTGGGTAACCGCGATTTTATCCTCCCTGACCATGGCGACTATCATGTCTGGGTTAATTTCTGGCTACAAAATGGGATTCAGCCCCGAGTGGCCGCCAATCTGGCTGCAAAGCTTCTTTCTCGCTTGGCCGTGTGCATTGGTACTGAGTTTTACTCTACTGCCTCAGGTTAGAAAATTTTCCAGTTGGGTAACGACACCTAGAGTAAAGAAGCCAAGCAATAGTGACATGCTAGATTCATTATAAATCAATCGGTTATAAGGCACTCTTCCGGTATTAGACCAAAATTCGATAACTAAAAAATAATACAACGCCCCGCAAAAGGGCTTTAAATAATAAATTGCATTAATAAACACAACGCGCCCAACATCACAAATAAACATGAAATATCAATCATATTCAAGCGGGTTATAGATAAATGAATCTGGATTGATAGAATGCCAACGCTATCAATATAAGGAACTTAAAATGAAAAAAACAACGTTAGCTTTGGCTATCATGAGCACATCAATTCTAGTTGGTTGCAACGATAATAATGATGGTGGCTTACCTTCTTCAGGCGCTCCAGCAGAAAAGATAACCAGCGACTACAACTTCATAGACGAACCTGTGAAAGGGCTTTACTATAAATCGGCGAGTCAATCTGGATGCACAAATGAGGGGGGTACCTTTTCAATTGTCGCGGGAGAGTCAGTAGATTTCTATATCGGACGTTGTGATAGCAATAACGAGCCAACGCTTACAGATAACGACGTTAAAATTGGCACAGTGAGTGCTCCTTCAACGTATACAACACCATACGATCTAATGGTTGCTAATAATTCAGAAAAAGCGAATCCAGTAACCATAGCAACATTATTAAAATCACTTACCAGTGACGCTGGCACAGATAAGTTAGATCTATCTGGCTTACATTTGAATGAGAATGGTGAGGATGTGAGAACCGAACTCCAAGCCCTAATCAATACACCATCAACAGACGCGACTACTGTACTCAATACAGCACTATTCACTAAGCTTACTACCGCAAACGCAAGTAAAGCTCAGCCTCTAAAAAACACTAACTTTATGGATAAAGCAGTTGTTGAAGCTGAGTTAAAAACCACTTTAAGCAATATGGGCGGCTCTAACAAATTTGCTTCTTCAGATTTTGCAGGTAAGACAGCAACTACTGAAAACGGAACTGTATATATATTCGGAAGTGATAATGGTCCTGATGGTAGTTTTTCTAGTAAAGGGAAACTGACTCTATCTGATGGTTCAGAAACATTTTGGGGAATTTTAAATCGAGATTTCGGAAAAAATGGAGCAGTTGGTGATTTATACCTTGGGTCTTCCTCTGCAACTATTCGCCTCTTGGATAAAAGAAGCTCTAGTTTGTTAGTTACTGTAAACAACGGTTCTCCGAAAAAATGGGAAATAAAATAAGTGATTAAGCTTAGCAAACACTAAACGAAACCAATCACTTATGACCAAAAAAAACGCCACTTGCAAAACACAAGTGGCGTTATTTATTTAACTTTTCGATTTACATCGTATGTAACTTACAGCTCAGCGTTGTGGTAAACCTGCTGAACGTCATCACAGTCGTCAAGCATGTCTAAGAACTTCTGGAATTTCTCAGAATCTTCTTCAGCTACTGGCATAGTTGTTTGAGGAACGAAAGTGATTTCCTCAACGTCTAGCGTTAGGTCTGGGAACGCAGCGTTTAGTGCTGTCTTCGTTTTGAAGAACTCAGTCGTTGGAGCGAATACAGTGATAACACCGTCTTCTAGCTCAACGTCAGTCACGTCTACGTCTTCCATCATTAGCGTTTCTAGGATGATCTCGTCATCTTCGCCTGCAAACTGGAATACAGCTTGGTGAGCGAACATGTGAGAAACAGTACCTTCAACACCGATTTTCGCGCCAGTTTTAACGAAACATTGGCGAACGTCTTGGAAAGTACGGTTACCGTTGTCTGTTAAACAGTCAACGATTACGCTTGTGCCACCAGGGCCAAAACCTTCGTAACGAGCTGGTTGGAAGTCTTCACCGCCGCCGCCGTTCGCCTTATCGATCGCTTTGTCGATAACGTGAGCGGGTACTTGGTCTTTCTTCGCTTTAGCAATCAGGTGCTTAAGAGGTAAGTTCATGTCTGGGTCAGAGCTGCCGTTCTTAGCCAGTACGTAAATCTCTTTACCGTATTTAGAATAAACTTTAATTTTTGCGCCTGCAGTTTTCGCCATTGAGGCCTTGCGCACTTCAAAACTTCTTCCCATCGGGATCTTCTCTCTGATTCAATTAACGGTGCAAATTCTAGCAAATTACTGTGTCATTTCAATTCAACAGCTTTGCTGGGTAAGGTTTATCTGCGTTTATGCGACACCCATTACCCGTTTGTATTTTTCAACAGACTGATCAAACCAAGCCTTTTCTTCTGGATCACCTAGCTTCATTGCTTCTTCAACAATGGCTTCAGGGCCACATTTCGCTTGCTTCAGTTTCCAAACAAGAAACGATGCTTGCTTATCCAGTTCGATTTTATTTTTCTCGCTGGGTGGAAGGAGTGAAAGGTTGATAGACATTATTAGCCTTCGTCTGTAATACGCTTGGCCGAGAAATATATCATAGAGCAGCCTCATAAAACCAATACTATGAGCAATAGTGGGGGTTGTAGGACGAGAAAGCAGCAAGTCGCTGATGCAGGTCAAGCTAGTTTGGGAAAGTGCATTTGGCTAAAGAGCCGTTACAAGATAAAAAGTAGAGGGGTAAATGTTATCTTTGTATGGCCAATGCTGCTGCATTTCGAGAAAAGCAGCAGCATAACTAACACGCTTACTCTATATTAGTAAAAGCTTGGCAAGGGAGGTCTAAAGGAACTTCAAAAGTGACTCTATGAGCAATGTTTGATTCATCTAAGTTTTTAATACCGCCTCCGATAGAGAAAACTGATAATTTGGCTTTTGCGCTAGCATCAACATCAGTGCTTTCTTTTACTTGGATTGCTATATCAAATTTAATAGTTTGCTTTGGTGGCTTTTCAGGGTGTACATCAAAACCAACATCAATAAACGTTGCATGAGGATTAACAGTGCCACCTAACGAAGAAACCTCTTGAGCAGCATCATTCACGCCTTTTACTATCTGTACTAACGTCTCTTTAATATACTCATCTAACTGCATCATTTAACTCGATTCATCACGCTTATCAAAGTATCATAATACCAATATAGAACTGCAGTTGCATAACATTATTCTTTTGAGATTTATGAGTTTTTGATACTCTAAATTGAAAGCAGAGCAGGGGGATGTGGTCGCTAATAGCTAGGTCAAACTTACCCTGAGATACATCAAAGGCATAGACCCTACTTCGGCAACAGATAGCGGGTGCTTCGTCCGCCAGAACCAGATTTGACTAAGCAGCCATGCTCAATCAAAGCGTTCAAATGACGTGTTGCAGTGGCACTGCTCACCTTTGCTACTTTCTGATAGTGGCTGGCATTGATACCTTCAGAAAAATCACCATCGAGCATCCTATTCAGTACTTTTACTTGTTCTGTTGTAAGCTTAGTTTGGTCGATACTTCGCCAATAGTTAGTCTTATAAACGGTTTGATCAACCTCAGCGAAAACGCCTGTAAACGTCTCGTCTAACGTATCTAAGAACCACATCAACCATTCGCTAATATCGAGTCCACCTTTCTGGGTTCGCTCCAATATCTCGTAGTAATGCTTGCGGTTAGCGAGAATCCCCACCGACATCGCATAGAAACGTACCGACTGCTGCTCGGCCTGTGCTAACGCCAAGTCAGTCAACAATCGAGTAATACGACCATTACCATCATCTAACGGGTGTAAGGTGATAAACCAAAGGTGAGTTATCGCAGCTCTAAGTAAGGGATCGAGTGTAGCGTCGGTAAGTGAATCATTGAACCATGTGATAAACGCATCTAACTCAGCATCAAGAATGTCTCGGCTAGGTGCTTCAAAGTGCACGGTTGGACGGTCAATTCTTCCTGATACCACTTGCATCGGAGTGTCACCTCTTAGCTGACCTCCGACTACAGGGTTAAACATGGTGTAGCCTTGAGGAAACAGTCTACGGTGCCAATGTAAGATCCTCTCAAGCGCTAATGGCTCTGTTAGGTTCTGCACCGCATCCAACATAATTTCAGCTAGGCCATCGGTTTGTTCTGTCGTAGGAAAAGGTCGATCTTCACTGACACCGAGTTTATTGGCTAAAGAAGATCGGACCGAGAAAGCATTAAGCTTTTCTCCCTCAATCGCACTGGAATGGACTATGTTCGCTAATAAGGTGTCGAGCATGGTTTGGGATTGATCTGCAGACTGTGAGGCAATCTTGCCCAACAGAATGCCCTGATTAAGCCGTACTTCTCTTAACCTCACGCCTATTTTCTGATTATCCCAAACAAAGTTTGGCCAATTATCTTGCTGCCAAATCCACATATTACGCCCCATGATGCGAAAGTATCACTTATTCAACTCATACTATGAGCTGTTTAAGGTAATTATTCAACTCACATTATGAGCTGAATAATCAGATAATCGCATCACAGAGATAAGAAAGACAGCTCCTCGAAACCCAAAAGTCTATTCACTCACCGCGAACACATCGCAACGTGAGGCGCAGATGAAGTCATTTTTGTGTAGGCCTTTGAGTGAGTGGCTCCACCAAGTGACGGTGACTTTGCCCCACTCCAATAAGATCGAAGGGTGATGGAACTCTTCTTCTGCTAACTCTGACACTTTGTTGCTGAATGCCCACGCTTGTTTGTAGTTCTTAAACTTAAACACCTTCTCAAGCTGCGGGATGCCGTCTCTTTCGATAATCTGCCAATCAGACAACTCCAACAGTAAAGATTGTTGCTCATCTTTACTTAGGGCAATCGCGTCGATACTGCAGGCTTCGCATTTTTGTTCATTCAACATGTGTTGGTTCCTTGGGTTCAAAAAGTGGTGGTAGTAACCCCGCGTCGATGGCGAGATCAGCTTGCTGTAATAGGTTTTCCTGACTGATTTTAAAGAGCTCAGATAGCTCGTCGATCACGTAATATTTCGGTTGCATGATGTCGATGCGATAAGGGGTTCTTAACACCGTTTGCAGATCGAACCGCTCACGAACCGCCAGATCACCGCCCAATGCGTACATGGTTTCCGCCGGAGAAGAGAGAATGCCACCGCCATAGATTTTCAGTTGTTGGCCTTCTTTTACTAAACCGAACTCGACCGTAAACCAATACAAACGGGCTAGATAAGCGCGCTGTTTGGATGTAGCGGCTTGGCCTAGTTTTCCATAATGCTCAGTGAAAGCCGCGAAATCGGCATTAGTGAGCATGGCACAGTGACCGAAAATTTCATGAAAGAAATCAGGTTCTTGTAAGTAATCGAACTCGTCTCGCGTTCTCAAAAATGTCGCAACTGGGAATTTCTTATTGGCGAGCAAATCAAAGAAACGGTCGAAATCGATCAATGCAGGCACAGGCTGAACTTGCCAACCTGTTGTTTCCATTAGCACTTTGTTTATCTCTGGCAGCTGGGGAACTCTGTCTAATGGCAGATCCAGCAGGGTCAAACCGTGCAAATAAGCATCGCATGCGCGGTCATTAATGACGTCCAGTTGCCTTTTCACTAAGTCGTGCCAAATGGCGTCTTCTTCGAGGCTCCACTCAACCCATCCCTCTTGGCTCACGGGCTTAGAATGATATTGAGTCATTACACACCTCCTTTCGAATGTCTCACTTTAAGCCTATCTCTACTCCTTATATCCGCCAATTTGCACGATTTTTCGAAACGGGCGTTCGTGTAACATTTTATTTACACAATTCCAACAACCCCTTATTTTGCTGATCTTTTGACTTTGTAAAACCTAAATACCAGACTGAAATCGTTAACTTTTTGTTAAAGGTAAAGGAATGCACGAGAGCAATAAGCCAATTTGGCAACCTAGCGACCAGCGTATCGCACACGCTAACGTAACCCGATTTATGGATAGCCTCACTCTGTCAGGATTAAAGCCACAAGACTTAGGGCTAGAGACGGAATGGAAAAACTACACGGAGCTTCATCAATGGTCTGTGGAGCAACCGGAGTCGTTTTGGCAGAACATGTGGCAGTTTTGTGGAATGGTGGGTTCGCAAGACTGTATTAACAAGGCAGAAAGCGAGCACATCAAAACTCAAGGTGAAAGTCGCTGGCAGCAGCCGAAATCGAATCGCGATGCGGTGTGGTTTCCTAATGCTCAAGTTAATTACGCCGAAAACTTACTGCATCCAGCAAAAACATTGCCAAACGAGCTTGCGATTTGGTTTGAGAACGAACGTGGCGAACAGCAAAGCTACACATGGCAAACCTTATGTGAGGAAGTCTCTAGCGTTCAACAATGGCTCGTGGATTGTGGCGTACAACAAGGCGATGTAGTCGCCGCTTATACTCCTTATCTGCCGCAAACCGTGGTCGCGATGTTGGCAACCACCAGCTTAGGGGCGATTTGGACGTCAACCTCGCCTGATTTTGGCGTCGAGAGTGTGATTGAGCGATTTGGCCAAGTGAAACTCAAGGTGCTGTTTACCTGTGATGGCTACACCTTCAATGGCAAAACGTTCGATATGACGGACAAGAACCGTGAAATCATCAAACACTTAAACGAATTAAAACAGGTGTGTCAGGTCGGCTATTTGAAACCGACTCGTGATTTAGAGAAGAAAAAAGTTGAACATGATGTGTCGATTCTAAGCTGGCACAGCATCATTAATCACTATCAGACAAAAGCTCTTCGATTTGTGCGTATCGGCTTCAATGAACCATTATTCGTACTCTACTCTTCCGGCACCACAGGCAAGCCAAAGTGCATTGTGCATTCTGTCGGTGGCACTACCATCAACCACCTAAAAGAACATCAGCTTCATTGCGATGTTAAGCCTAACGATCGCGTGTTCTACTACACCACTTGTGGTTGGATGATGTGGAACTGGCACGTATCTGCGCTCGCGAGCGGTGCTTGCTTGGTGATCTTTGATGGTAGCCCGGTTTACCCGCAACCTAACGTTCTATGGGATTTAGCACAGCGTGCTGACGTATCGACATTTGGCACCTCTGCCAAGTATCTAGAGGCGATTGAGAAAGCGGAACTCTCACCGATCGACAGCCATTCTCTTCCTCACTTAAGAACACTGTGCTCGACCGGTTCTGTGCTCTACCCAGAGCAGTTCGATTACGTTTACAAGCACATAAAGCAAGACCTGCATTTAGCGTCCATTTCTGGCGGCACGGATATTTGTGGCTGCTTTGTTTTAGGCAACCCTATCTCGCCGGTGTATCGTGGTGAGTGCCAACAGGCAGGGCTCGGCGTCGACATCAAGGTGTTCAATTCGTCTGGTCACAAGGTTAATCATGAACGTGGCGAACTGGTGTGTACCAACTCCCTACCCAACTTCCCTGTTGGCTTCTGGAATGACACCGGAGAGCGCTATCACAGCACCTATTGGGATAGGTTCGATAATGTGTGGCATCACGGCGATGAAGTCGCACAGAGCGTTCATGGTGGCTATCTGTTCTACGGGCGAGGCGACACCACACTCAACCCTGGTGGTGTGCGAATTGGTACTGCCGAGATCTACCAGCAAGTGAACACCATTGAGGGAGTCATCGATTCCATCGCAGTCGGCAAAGACATCGACCGCAACGAGCAGATATGGCTGTTTGTCCAACTGCAGCAAGATGTGAGTCTAGATGAAACGTTACTGACAGCCATCACAGGTAAACTCAAATCCTCTTGCTCGCCGAGGCATGTACCAAGCCAGATCTTTGCAATCAGCGATGTGCCAAAAACACGCTCTGGCAAACTGGTGGAATTGGCGGTGAAACAGGTAGTAAATGGCAAGGATGTAGAAAACCTCGGGGCAATTGCTAACGCCGAGGTTTTGGAAGAGCTAAAGCGCGTGATTTCGCTTTAGCTTTAGCCTTAGCCTTAGAAAGTGGCTAACTATCTCCAATTTTCACTTGGCTGTCAGATAATATCTAGAGTAAAGGCAGCCGATTGAAAACCAAATCGAAGCCACTCTTTGAGCTCGTGAACCCTCGCCTCAGTTTCGCCCCGTACCTTTTCTAAAGTTCTTAATGAGATCTGAACGTCATATTAAAAAAAAAATTTGAAAATTAATCATTTTATAGCCAGAGATAATATTCACTAAAGACGAATCATTTATACAAAAAAAGAGTCCACCACTGGATTGCATCCAAGCTTATGGATATTTAATCGAATTACAATAACTCCCGTTTCCACAACTCCATTTCTAGTGAAATGATAATTTGATAGCTATCACATTTAGAAGGGTTATTTTCTCATACTATCTCGGCATGTTAATTACTTAAGAGTAATTAAAAACCTAGTCATTGTTATTAATAAGCTTGAATTTAATTATAAACAAGCGGTTAATCCCTACGTAAAATAAATAAAATCATTATTAAATGATCGGAGACATTATCATGCGCATAGTATTAGCTTTAGGCGGTAACGCTCTTTTAGCAAGAGGCCAAGCATTAACGGCAGAGAACCAACGTGAGAATATAATCAAATCCGCGGCGAGTATTGCTGCGATCGCACGCGAGCATGAGATTGTTATTGTTCATGGTAATGGCCCACAAGTAGGTTTGTTGATGGAGCAAAACGCGGCTTATAACGAATATTCGCCAGAGACGACCCCGTATCCAATGGATGTACTCGGCTCCCAAACCTGTGGCATGGTGGGCTACATGTTACAACAAGAGCTAAGAAACATTGACCCTGAATTAGACGTAGCGACGCTAGTCACGCAAACTGAAGTATGCAAAAAAGACCCTGCGTTTGCTAACCCAACTAAGTTTGTTGGCCCTGTATATACAGAGCAACGAGCTAAAGAGTTAATGGCTCAAAGCACAATGCAATTTAAAGCTGATGGCGAGTACTACCGCCGCGTTGTGCCTTCTCCTATGCCAAAAAGCATTGTTGAAATTCAGCAAATTGAAACTCTTCTAGATACAGAAAACCTTGTTATCGCTTGTGGCGGCGGCGGTGTTCCCGTGAGTATTGAACAGGGTAAGAGTACTGGCGTAGAGTGCGTCATTGACAAAGATCTTACGGCCGAACTACTCGCTGAAAAAATCCATGCCGACTTATTTATTATCTTAACCGATGGTTCGATTTTCCGTAACTATGGTAAAGAAGACCAAGCAGAAATGAAGCAAGCAACACCTGCTGGTTTAGCAGAATTTTCGTTCCCTGCTGGTTCTATGGGGCCAAAAATTGATGCCGTGTGTAAGTTCGTTGAAGCTGGATTGGGTAATGCGGCGATTGGTTCATTATTTGATTTAGATAAAATAATTACCAATGAAGCTGGTACTCTGATTACAAAAGGCGAAGGTATTGTTTATTACTAAGATTATCGAGTGATAAACACCACTAATATAGATTATATTACAAGCCTCTTATTTAATTATAATGAGGCTTATTTTATTAGGACCGTTTAATGCTAGATGAGATAAATATTCATAAATTTGGAAATTAAACCTGAAAATAATGAATACATAATATCTTTAAATATACCCAATCGTAATTATAACGTTATTTAATCAAAACAACGTTTCCAGTTCATTAAAAAACAATTCAATACGTTCACATCGGTGCATTCGCATCCGCTTGGTTCTCTGGCATAGCCTCAACAAAAGCGGGTAACTGGTTACACGCTTCGACAATCGAATTAATCAGCGGATACGGCGACATATCAACATCAAAGCGCAACGCGTTATACACCTGCGGCACTATGCAGATATCGACAATGCATGGTGAATCCGTGAGGCTACACACCGAATCACCGTGTGTTTTTCGGTGTTTGGCCAGCTTCTCTTCTAACGCTGAAAACCCTTGGCTCATCCAGTAACGAAGCCAATCCATTTTCGCCTCTTGCTCGCACGACAATTCTCGCTCCAAATATTGCAACACGCGCAGGTTATTAAGAGGATGAATTTCCATCGCAATATCCTGAGCCATCGCCAGTGCTTGATAGCGCAGTGGTGTTTGCTCAGGAATCAGCGAGACTTCCGGGCTACTCTCACAAGAATAGTGCTCATCGAGATACTGAAGAATAGCCAGTGACTGATTGAGTTGAACGTCACCATCCACCAGCACAGGCACTAACTCACTGGCATTGAGTTCGCGATATTGTGGATCATGTTGCTCGCCGCCATTACGCACCAAATGCACCGATTTCGACTCATAGTTGAGTTGCTTTAGGTTCAATCCGATACGCACTCGATAGGCTGCGGACGAGCGCCAGTAACCGTAAAGTATAATGTTCTTGTTCACGATGCTCTCGCTCATACTGAAATCCTATTACGTGGATTATATCGCTCGATACTGGCTCACTTTTTGGTCTATCGCGCCAAAAATAGAATGACCTGCAGCATCAAACATCTCAAGCTTGATCGAATCGCCAAACGACATAAATTGAGTCGAAGGTTTACCATCGCGGATGGTCTCAATCATACGAACTTCAGCTATGCATGAATAACCCACACCGCCCTCGGCAATTGAGGTGCCATGGTCAGTGCCTTGCTTATTGGAAACCGTGCCCGAGCCAATGATTGCACCGGCCGATAGTGGGCGAGTTTTCGCAGCGTGAACAACTAATTCTGCAAAGTTGAAGGTCATATCCACACCTGCATTCGGGCATCCAAAAGGTGCGTCGTTGTAGGTTGAAGTCAGTGGCAGATGCACCTTGCTGCCTCTCCATTGCTCGCCAAGCTCGTCAGGTGTGACTGCGACCGGGGAGAACGCCGAAGAAGGCTTAGACTGGAAGAAACCAAAGCCTTTCGCTAGCTCTGCCGGAATCAAGCCGCGCAGCGACACATCGTTCACCAACATTAGTAAGCGAATAGACTCGTGTGCCTGCTTAGCACTGGCACCCATAGGCACATCACCGGTGACAATCGCAACCTCACCTTCGAAATCGATGCCCCACTCGTCGCTGGCAAATTCGATATTGTCACGAGGGCCGATAAACGCATCTGAGCCTCCTTGATACATTAATGGATCAACCCAGAAGCTTTCTGGCATTTCAGCACCACGCGCCTTACGCACCAGTTCAACATGGTTTACATAAGCACTGCCATCCGCCCATTGATATGCGCGTGGCAGAGGTGATTCACAATACTGAGATGCAAACACTTCACTGCCAGTCACATGCCCGTTGTTTAACGAGGTGTATAACTCTTCTAACTGAGAAGCCACGCTGTCCCAGTTATCCAATGCTACCTGCATGGTTGGCGCTAGATGCATCGCATGGAAAATTTCGGTGGCAGCTACACACTGTTTAAGATCTTTACTTACGACCATCAATAGACCGTCGCGAGTGCCATTTTTCTTGGTTGCTAATTTCATCCTTGTCCCTTACTTCTTATCGTCAGCCATTTCTTTCAAACCAGAGTCTTGCCAACTGTAGACATATTCTTTGTTCTCAACACTATCGAGTTCGTCAGAGAACTGCAGTGCGTGGCGAGTATCGATCATCACGGCCACTTCGTCAGTGAACTTTTTCTTGTACGCTTGCCCAGCCTTAAATGCTTTGGGGTGAGGTCCATGAGTGAAGCCCGCAGGGTGGAAAGTCACCATTCCCGCTTCAATATTGTCGCGACTGAAGAAGTCACCAGCGTGATAGAACAGCACTTCGTCATAATCGTCATTGTTGTGGTAGAACGGCACTTTCAATGCACCAGGGTCGCTCTCAATCGGGCGCGGCACAAAGGTACACACCACGAAGCCTGCGCCAACAAACGTCGTATGCGCAGAAGGTGGCAAGTGGTAGCGATGTGACATCAGCGGTCTGATATCGCGCCAATTCACTTTCACCACGGCCAAATCACCATGCCAGCCAATTGCATCCAATGGATTGAACGGATAGGTGATCACGCTGACTTTATCGTGGCGCTTCACCTGAACCTGAGTCTGGTTTTCAGAATACTGAGCGCGGAATTGATCATTAATAGAAGGGATGTCGAGCACCGCCGGATCAAACACCGCGTGATTGCCGACCATGCCTTTCTCTGGCAAGGAGTAAGCCGCGTCTGTGTTCTCTATCATCAAGATGAACATCGGCTCGCTTGGTTCTAAGCGCCAATTGGTCGAGCGCGGGATCATCACATAATCCCCTTCACTCACCGCTAGATGACCATAGTCACAATAGAGATCGGCGCTACCTTGGTGAATGAACAGCAGCTCATCCCCGTCGGAATTACGTACCAAGAAGTCCATCTTCTCATCCATGCGCCATACGCGAATTTTGCAGTCCGCATTGTGCAAAAGATGAGGCACCGCCCAAGGGGTTATCTGGCTGGCTTTTTCCACCAGCGTAAAATCAAAAGCGCGAGGGCGCAGATCGCCCTCCCACTCCGACCAACCTGTTGGGGCATGTTGGTGGTGAAAATGAGCGGCAGGGCCGAAGAATCCACTTCGGCCCGCCTCTCGCTCATAAATTGCCTCTTCGGGAAAATCGGCGTGCGCTTGTTTAGAGCACACACCCTCCCGATGAGGAAATGAGATCCATTTATGCATCGTCTAATACTCCTCGACGAATCTGGTCCTCTTCAATCGATTCAAACAGCGCCTTGAAGTTACCTTCGCCAAAGCCTTCATTGCCTTTGCGCTGAATGATTTCAAAGAACACAGGCCCAATTACCGTCTGTGTAAAAATTTGCAGCAAGATGCCGTCTTTGGTCGGCGCGCCATCAATCAAAACGCGTAGGTCACGCAATAGATCGGTGTCTTCCCCGTGGCCTTTTACACGCTCGTCGACTTTCTCGTAGTAGGTATCTGGGGTTGGCATAAAGTCCATACCGCGATCACGCAGAGTCTTCACGGTTTTGTAGATGTCATCGGTGGCGAGTGCGATGTGTTGGATGCCTTCGCCGTTGTATTCGCGAATAAACTCTTCGATT
Organism: Vibrio sp. 10N.247.310.17; assembly: GCF_041466605.1. Classification (NCBI taxonomy): domain Bacteria; kingdom Pseudomonadati; phylum Pseudomonadota; class Gammaproteobacteria; order Vibrionales; family Vibrionaceae; genus Vibrio; species Vibrio sp. 10N.247.310.17. Next base: position 71,778 of record NZ_JBFSTC010000012.1, read on the forward strand.
TGTGATTTGTCGTCGGAAGACTCATTGATTGGAATTCGGATTTTGCCACACGGTGAGGTCATGGCGCGGCTCACAAGGCCTGTCAGCTTGCCTTCAATGTCGAAGTAGCGAATCTCGCGGAAGTTGCCAAGACGCTCATAGAACCCAGACCATACATCCATATTGCCTTGTTTCACGTTGTGCGTGAGATGGTCGATTTCATACAAACCAACATTGGCTTCGGCCATGCGCTGTTCCGCATCGTCATAGAATCGGAAGTCGACGTCGTAGATGCTCTGCTTGCCATAACGATCCACAAAATAGAGCAGGCTCTCACCTATGCCGTAAATGGCAGGAATGCTCAGTTCCATCGGCCCTATTTCTGTCTTGTACTCTTCACCGCCGCCCTTAAACGCTTGCTCCATTGCCGCCGTTGCTTCGTTGACACGAAACGCCATGCCACATACCGATGGCCCATGCACTTTAGCGAACGCTTCCGCTTGGCTGTGAGGCTGTTCATTGACGATAAAGTTGATGTCACCTTGTCGATACAGCCAAGCTTCTTTTGAGCGGTGCTTGGCGATCTCAGCAAAACCAAGTGACACAAACAGCGCTTTAAGTTGCTCAATTCCCTTGTGGTCAACGGCCGTGTATTCAACAAACTCGAATCCATCCGTGCCAAGCGGGTTGTATGTATCCACCATGAACTTTCTCCTTGTACCTATTGGTTTTGTGTTGTGTATTTTTTGTCCTTAATTAAATTTGGCCCACAAGCCGAGATAATGGAATGGGTGGAGGGAAATGGGCAATTTCGATGAAACCCTGTCAATTTGTAAAATATTTGTTACACAAAAGCCATCAAGACAAGAAAGTGAGTGCTATCAAGGGATTGAAAGATGGTGGTTTGATTTACAGCAGAGAAAGATATGTTGTTGAATTGTTACATCTATCCTTTTATCAGCTAAGGTAATAAATCGAACATTAGACTGATGATGCAAAAAAGCCGCTGTCGTCAGCGGCTTGATGAGTTCTAGAGCGAACCTAATTCGAATTGAAAATTTGCGTTAATCCCAGTTGAGAATCGACCAATTCGGTTGATCAGCCAGTGCTTTCAAACGCGAGCATGGATTCACCAAGTAAGCAAAATCAGCGTGTTCACACAAAGGTAAGTCGTTGATTGAATCGGTATAAAAGTGAATGTCTGAGTAGTTGGTTTCTTGATTGTCTAACCACTCTTTTAAACGGGTGACTTTACCTTCACGGTAGCTTGGTACGCCTAATATTTGAGAAGTAAAACGGCCTTGGTTTTCAATTAAATCAATACCGAGTGCATTCTCGATACCAATCTTGCGACCCACAGCTTCCACCAAGAAAGTCACGCTGGCAGAGATGATCAACATGTCGATATCATCATTCTCAAGCTGCTCAATCAAAGGTTTCGACTGCTTGAACTGTCTAGGCAAAATATGCTGTTCAACACACTCTTCCACCAATGCGGTGACTTGCTCTGTTGGCATATCGGCCAAAGGCTGCATGGAAAATGTTAGGTAATCTTCCATGTTCAATTTGCCTTCCGAATATAAACCCATTAAGCGCTTATCTTCTTCAATAAAGTTGGGCGCTGTGGCAATGCCCTTTTCAACCAAGAACTCATTCCAAAGCATCGCTGCATCAGCATTGATCAGCGTTTCATCCATATCAAATACATACAAAGGTTTGAACATCTTAGGCTCTCACAGGTTGAATTTCGTTAAGGTTAAAACTAAACCATAGTTCTAGTTGGCTGCATGCTATAACGGGATTGTGACATTAAGAGCATATTTTCGTGGCAGTTGTATTTCACGGCTATGACAATCACCACATGCTTGTTTTTAAATACAACAGCTTATGGATTCAATCAGTATTGATACGCGACGTATTTAACTAACTATGTGTATGTAGCTAACTAGGTGTATTAGCTAACCAAGTGCTCATTAGCAAAAAAAAGAAACTCCGACTGATTCTGTCGGAGTTTCCTATAGAGTTAGATATGCTTTAGCGAGACATCAGCTAATTGAACCTAAACGATTTTCTGCTCATGTTCCTTGCTCGACTCAGTTCCTTTCGACAAGAAACTGGCAACGATCTCTCTCAGTTTCCCTTGATTGACGGGTTTTGGTAAAAATTCATCCATACCCACATCGAAGCACAAATGCTTATCTCGTTGCACTACGTTGGCCGTCAGCGCAACGATAGGAATGTGTTTAGAGGTACCTTCTTCGAGCGCTCGGATCTGCTTGGTCGCTTCGAAACCATCGAGAACTGGCATCTGGCAATCCATGAAAATCATCACATAGTCATTGGCCTTAAATTTCTCGACACCAATTTCACCGTTGTCTGCAATATCCACCTCAAACCCCAGCTTCTTAAGCATCATTTTGGCGACTTGTTGATTCACTCTAGAATCTTCAACGACCAAAACCTTACCACTAAACGGAGCAGCCACTGGTTTTGGCTCTTCTTTGATTGGAGCTTGTTTGTCTATTTGTGTCGTTCTAACAGAAGCAGATATCGTAGCTTCAACAGAACCCGATGGTTTGGTTAATGGCACGGGTTGATTATCTTTAAACGCTACCTCACCTCGATTTGGATAGGTAAAGATTGAGGTATCAGCCGATCTCGCCAGGACTTCACTCAGCGTCCATTTAAGCTGATTATCTTGATAAGGGCGAGCAATGTAGGCAACAAAACCCACTTGTTTGGCGCGCACTTCATCTTGTTTTCTTGGGTCAGCAGAGATCATCACTAATTTAGGACAATCTTTACCAAACCTATCCACTAAACTTCTTGCTAACTGAAACCCATCAACGGATGGCATGACTTTATCAATCAGCACTAGATCATAAGGCGATGACTTCACTACAGACTCTGAAACAAGCTCTAACGCTTGGGTGGCCGTTTCACAACACTCGGCGGTAACACCGAATGATTGAAGCTGAGTTGAGGTTATACGCATGTTCAGCTGACTGTCATCAACCAAAAGTACCGAGACTTTATTGAAATCGATGTTGCTCTCGTCAACGTTCAAGCACGGGTCAAAATCAGCGGTGAAATAGAATGTACTCCCCTGCCCTTGCACACTGGTGAGCTCAAGCTTACTGCCCATTAAGGTCACGATCTTATCGCATATCGTAAGACCAAGCCCCGTGCCTCCGTAGATGCGGGTGGTGCTACCGTCGGCTTGTTGAAACTTATCGAATACCGATTGTTGCTTGTCTTCTGCGATACCAATACCACTATCGGTCACCTCAAATTTCACTCTGAGCTTTTGTTCCGGCTCTATGACTTCTTCTAAACGAAGTGAGAGCATGACATGACCATGTTCGGTAAATTTGATGGCATTGCCAACTAGGTTATTCAGTACTTGTCTTAACTGAGTGCCATCGCCAATCACCATGGTTGGGATCTTAGGATCAATCGCCAGTTGGAATTTGAGCCCTTTTTGCTCGGCTTTAACTCTGAAGGTCGACTCTACGTCGGCAGCAATACCCATCATTTTCATCGGTTCTTGCTGAAGCTCTAAACGACCCGCTTCAATCTTCGAGTAGTCGAGAATGTCATTGATTAAATCGAGTAGAGTAAGCGAAGAGGTGTTGAGCATGTCGACATACTCTTTTTGCTCTTTCGGCATATCCATTTCAGAAAGCAGTGATGAAAGCCCGATAATCCCGTTCATTGGAGTGCGGATTTCGTGGCTCATGTTGGCAAGAAATTCACTCTTGTTGCGGTTCGCTACCTCTGCAGTATCTTTGGCTTTTTCCAATTCTTGGTATTGTTGACGAATACGTTCAATCGACTGATTGTAGCTACTCTCTAGTGTAGAGATCTCATCACTGTATGTAGAGTTAGTGGGTGTTAGAAATCGCGGTTTGTTGTCTTCAACCTGTTGATGGTTGATCTGAGAAGACATGGTCATTAAGCGCTTAACTACAAGGCGGTAGACGATGGTTAAACATACCAGAGACAATAAGAAGATTTTAACTGCTTCGAAGGCGAGCAATAATAACACCCGGTCTTCAAAGTCGTTGAGAATCATACTTAGATCAGACTGCACCGTGAGCGTCGCCAGTTGGAACTCTGAGCCTCCCATCTGATGCACCATATCCCAAGATTGAGAATAAGACTGACCGGACGTCTGTTGACCTAATTCTAAAATTTTTTCATCGGGGCTTTCTATTAACAGATAACTGACCGAGGGTAAGCGGGAGATACCTTCAGCTTGCACAAACAGTTGCTCTCGGTCTTCAACCCACAAACTGGCGGTTAAGCCAGAAAGATAACCATCCTTAACTTGTTCGATCTGAGAACTGATAAAAGAAACTCGATTTTGGTACTCCACATACAAACCTAGACCTGTCACTATGACTGTGAATAAGGTACTGATTGCGATGATTACCCCGATCAACTGTCGGGAGAGTCCAATATAGCGTTTTCCTTTATTCACCATACAAAAATTACCATTATTGTTATCCTAGCAAACTACAATTACTCAACTAGTATAATAGTAGTCATTCATCAAATAACTAGGGAAGGTTATGAAAAAACATCTAATAGTTGCATCCATAGTCAGTTTGTTTTCAAGCAGTTATGCTTTTGCAAGCGAACCTGTTCACTACTACATTATTGCAAGCCAAGCGCAACCTTTTCAGATCGAAACTGACGGGTCATCTCACAGAGGAATGGTTTCGGATATTGTTGAAGCCGTATTTGACGACAGCCAATACGAGATCGATTACCACACCTACCCTTTCAACAGAATGGTCGATAAGCTCGACGCTAGAGAGAATCCAAACTGGGTCACCTATGGCAGCCCAAGTTGGGGAAATATCCAATCTGTAAACCTGTCTAAAGATCCGATTTACAATGTAAAACATGTGTTACTTAGCAGCGGCAAGAAGCCATTTGAGTTCAACACTATCGATGATTTAAACGGAAAAGCGGTTGTATTGCTGGTGGGGTTTGAATATCCAAATCTAGAGCCTTATATCCAACAAGGTAAGCTTAACGAGATTCGAGTTAAAGATTACAGCGCGGCTTTTCGTGTATTAAACCGAACTCCGGGTGATACCGTTTTTGTTGAAATGGAATCTCGAATCAAATACAACCTAAATGAGCAGAAACTCAGTATTGATGACTACCAGATGCAAGAGTTTGGCTCAGTGATTAATAACTACCCCATCCATTTAGCATTTGACCCAGAGATGGATCCTAAACTGCAAAGCTTCATCGACCAGCGCCTCGACCAAATGAAAGACGATGGTCAGCTCAACGACATCGTACAGAGTTACTTATAGCAACAGCATCAGTTGTAACCTTCGCATAAAGGTATAGCTTAGGTATCGTAATTTAGCTCTCTTCGATGACTAACTCGCTCTTAAGCCTAAAAGGCTGCCCTGATTAGCACAGAAGCTAAGTAGGGCGGCCTTTTTTAATTCATCTTTAAGGGCTAAAAGAGTTTACCTGTAATCGACCTACTTAATTTGGAACCACGGAGGTAAATGGATTAGTGTGCAGCAATCAAATGCAGTTGCTGAGTACGAAGCTCTTGTCGTACTGCCATCAGAATCTTGCCTAAATGGTTCTCGCCGGTTCCATCGCCACCATCCCCCCAGAAGTGGTCTTTGTGCGAATGTTCTTTTATCACCGAATCTCCGGTATTAGTAAGAAACAACGCAAACTGTGGGTTCTGCCTGAACTTCTCTGTGACAATGAACTGCATCACTTCAACACGAATGTCATACCAATCTTCCCGAACTTGGTCTTCATAATCACGGCTTAAAGAGAATGCTTCAGCAGGAGTCGAGGCTTCGAGAATGGTGTTACGCAGCGCTTGAGAGGCAAACTTCATCGCTTGATAATAATGCTCGCTGGTTGCCCAAACTTGATCGTCGATTTTGATAGGACAAGCGGCAAAATTTGACAGGTACCCGTTTGGATCTTCAGGTTCATAGAACAGCACTTCTTTGGCTTTAGCCACCGAATTAGACATAGCCTTCTCCTTACCAACAACATCGCATATTTTTGCTTTAACTTTAAAATTAGTGGCGTTGCATATAACTGTCAAACAACTTAGTTAAAGAGTATGCCAAGGGCATGTTTTTAGTCGAGAACAAATAATGTAGAGGAAGGACAATGGATTTAAATGGTGAGAGGCAAGGAGCATGGTTTACTTATAAAAAGCACAAACTTCTTTAAAAAAGGCATATAAATCAAAGGGTGGCGGTGCGCCACCCTTCTAAATGCAATGGGGATTGTTAATGAATTAGACCTAGCTCCCTCGCTTCTTCCAGGCTAAAACCGCTTTCTCTAATTTCTCTTAGAGCTTCAATACGACGACGAGCTTCAGCAGATTTCATTTTCTTTTCTGGTTTGAAAGATACTTCTTCTTCAGCATCCCACTTATTTGCAATATTTGTCATTTCATCATGGTTGATAGAATTAATGGACATGTTTTCCTCCGAAAAGCACCATGTAATGGACAGGTAATCTGTAGCAAATGCTATTTCGCTTGTTAAGCAATTCTGTACTGAAATGTGATGATTCCGACGCTTCACAAAGCTAATTAATAAATGCCTCATTTAAACTTTGCCAAAGCCATTTTCTGCCATTACATTTAAAAGATTCCCCATAAGAAATGTGGTTTGATCCACCTCTCATTTTCCTCGTTCTCATTTCCTATTTCCCGCTGAAACTTCATGAAATAATCAAAAAATAATTCGAGTCACTTCATTCTTTTTGTGCTCTTCTCTTCCACTAAATTCAACACATGTTAATGATAATAATTATCAATATCATAACTGAGTGTTTATCATGTCTAGGGAAAATTCAGAGACACCTCTTCTCGAAGTGAAGAATCTATGTGTCGATTACATTACCGATGACGGCGATTTTAATGCCGTAAAATCCGTAAGCTTCAATATAGGCCAAGGCGAGATTTTTGGTTTAGCGGGAGAATCCGGGTGTGGCAAAAGTACCATCGCATTTGCCATTAACCGCCTGCATAAGCCACCGGCTTTCATCTCTGGCGGGCAAATACTGTTTGGCGGGCAAGATCTGCTGAGCTTATCGGACAGCCACTTGAACACCTTACGTTGGAGTGAGATCGCAATGGTGTTCCAGAGCGCGATGAACTCGCTTAACCCTGTACTGACCATTGAAGAACAGTTTGCCGATGTATTGCGCCACCACAAGGGCATGAACAACGAGCAAGCAAAAGATCGCGCCGAAAAGTTACTCGACCTAGTCAATATCCCTCGCCACCGTCTAACCGAGTACCCGCACCAGTTTAGCGGTGGGATGCGTCAACGTTTGGTGATTGCTATAGCTCTCGCGCTCAACCCTAAGTTGATTATCATGGATGAACCGACCACGGCACTGGATGTGGTTGTACAGCGCGAAATTCTGCAGCAAATACACCAACTCAGAGAAGAGTTTGGTTTCTCAATATTGTTTATCACCCACGACCTCGCACTAATGAGCCAACTGTGCGATCGAATTGCCATCATGCGTCATGGACAGATAGTTGAAGTCAACCAAGCCCATGAGATTCGCAATAACCCTCAGCACTCCTACACCCAAAAGCTATGGAGTTCCTTCCCCAATATTCACGAACACGCTCACGTAACTGCGTGCTAGGAGAGCTCCATGTCACAACCTATTTTTCAAGTAAAAAACCTCGTTAAAGAATTCACTGTTGGTGGTGGATTTGGCAAAGAAGAGATCTTTAGAGCACTGCATGGGGTGAGTTTTGATTTACATGCAGGTAAAACATTGGCACTAGTTGGCGAATCAGGCTGCGGGAAAAGCACCTGCGCTCGACTGATGACCAAAGTGTATCCGCCAACAGAGGGAGAAATACTGTTCAATGGCAGAGATATTTCTACCTTAAAAAGTCGTAAAGATATCTTGGATTACCGAAGCCGCGTGCAAATGATATTTCAAGACCCATTTGGCTCACTCAATCCAACCCACACCATTGAACACCACTTAACACGGCCCCTTAAGATCCACAAGCAAGTTGCTACGAAACAAGCTCTCGCAGAGCGTCTCAACGAGTTATTAACGCTGGTGGAGTTATCCATCGAAACTCTCACCAAATACCCTCATGAGCTCAGTGGAGGCCAAAGACAGCGCATAAACTTAGCCAGAGCACTCGCAGTCGGTGCTGAGGTTATCCTTGCCGATGAACCCACCTCGATGTTGGATGTTTCAATACGACTCGGTGTTTTGAACCTAATGCAGAGGATGAAGAAAGAGTTAGGGATAGGTTTTTTGTACATTACGCATGATCTCGCAACAGCACACTACATCGCAGAAGAGACAGCTGTGATGTACAAGGGACAGATCGTTGAGTGGGGATCAACCCAGTCGATCTTAACCAACCCACAACACCCATACACTAAGTTATTGATCTCTGCTGTGCCCGATCCTGATCTACCATTTGGCGAACTCGTGAAAAATGAGCCAAACTATTCAATAGACGCTGATCGTATTCGTGAACAAAGCAGTGAAATACAGCATGAGATCAAGCAAGTTTCAGATAATCACTATGTTAAACAGTGGGATAACGTTGCATGAATGAACTAGACACTTGGTTAGAGCGGATCGGAAATTGGTACAAAGACCGAAAGCATGATCAAGTGGAGAAGTTAGAGCCTTTGATCTTAACGCCTCCAGATGCACTCTGGGGGCCTTTGATCACGGATGAACAGAGCAAAGGCATCGCATGCTGGTTAGACGGATGCTTGAGAATCTTTACGTTTTATCGATATAAAGATGAAATTCTGACGGCATCGACAAAGCTTCCACCACCAAGCCCACTATCTATCTCAAACGAACTTAGTGGCTCGCACCATCAGGAAAAAGCTTTCCAATACCTGATGTTTGCCTATAGCAAGCTTCAAGCTGTGTCTTGTAATCCAAAATCAGAACCTGACTTACAAGAGTGGTGTACACAGCGGCTACAGCACTTGTGTGTATTGGCTTTGGAGTTTACCAACCAACAACAAGAACCGCGCTGGAAAGAAGAATCAGAAAAATTGATCGAATCGCATGTACGCTTTATGGCAAGTCAACACCAGAACGATGATCAAGGTATAGCTCTACGTCAACTGCACTGATCCACTCCTTGTTCAACCCCTGTTCGATCAAGCATCAAAGCTGAACCCCATCAAAAATAAGCACCGTAGAAAGCATGATCTCACCTTGATCATGCTTCAGGAACGGACTCCATAAGCTGTAGAATTTAAATGGTAAGCTTTTGAATGTTAATGATTAGCCGAATTACAGGCAAAAAAAAAGGTTCATCGCGGCTTTCCGGGGAAAGCCGCTTTTATCTTCAAGAAGAAG